>NZ_JBRRDR010000011.1:0-98799 GCF_056759755.1 Stenotrophomonas sp. STEN046 | reverse complement strand
GCGCCGGGGCCCCGGGGGGGGGCGGTGGGGGGCGCCGGGCCGTGCCCCCCGGCCCCGGGGCCTCGGCCCGCGCGCCCGGCGCTGCCGAAGCGTGCTCAGAACGCGCTGGGACGCGGCTCGGGCAGCGGCTCATCCACCATCGGCTTCAGCTCGGGGTCCAGCGCGATCCGTTCATCGAACACGAAACAACGCCCCTCGTAGCCCTCGCCACCGACTTCCTCGAAATAGCCGAGGATGCCGCCATCCAGCTGCAGCACGTTGTCCATGCCATCGTTGACCATCCACAGCGCCGCCTTCTCGCAGCGGATGCCGCCGGTGCAGAAGCTGACCACCGTGCTGTCCTTCAGCGCCTCGCGGTGCGGTGCCAGTGCTTCCGGCAGGTCGGTGAACTTGTGGATGGGCAGTACCAGCGCATCCTTGAAGGTGCCGTACTCGATTTCCTGCAGGTTGCGCGTATCCAGCATCACCACCGGCTTGCCGGCATCGTCGTGGCCCTGCCGCAGCCAGCGCTGCACGGTGGCCGGATCGATGGCCGGTGCACGCGGATAGTCCAGCGGCTGGCCATCGTCACGACGGAAGCTGATGATTTCGTCTTTGATCTTGGCCTTCAGGCGCGCAAACGGCTGGTGTTCACTGAAGCTGGTCTTGACCCGCATATCGGCAAAACGCACATCCGCGTGCAGCCACGCATAGAAGCCTTCGACAGCCGCAGGCTCACCGGCCAGAAACAGGTTCAGACCCTCGCCAGCCACCAGGATGGTGCCCTGCAGACCCGCCGCTCCGGCACGCGCCAGCAGCTGGTCGCACAGATCCTGGGGAGCGTCGATGACGGCGAAATGGTAAGCGGCGGTATTGGCGATCATGCGCCCATTTTAACGCCAGACCGTCGCCGGGGCAGTTTCCAGCGTTCATCCACGCATGGCCTGGATCTACAGGCGCCGGAAACTGCTGAAGGCGGGGCACGGTGGGTTTGCCGGGTGCAACCCGGCCGCCCCCTACCCGCGCAGCAGCATGAACGGCAGCAGCACCAGTGCCGCCGCCACTGCCATGCCCAGCAGCACCAGCACCACGAACAGCGGCCGCCGCCGGAACAGGCTGCCGAAGGTCTCAGCGGTGCCGTCACGCAGCGCCTGCTCGCGTTCGGCGCGGACCCGCACGCCACGCGCGGCCTGGTAGTCAGCCATCAACGCCTTGGCACGCGGATGGTCGGCATCCTCGCGCAGCCACAGGCCGCCATTGGAGATACCCCAGGGACTGGGTTCGGTGCGGTACCAGGCGATGCCATGCTGGTCCAGCAGCGTGCAGACATCGGCATATTCGTCGTTGCCGACGTTGCGTAGATTGAGCAGTAGTTTTGCCATGCCCGCATGATACCCGGCGCCGATGCGCTACCCTTGCCGCCCTCGACTCATCCCCTGTGGAGACGCCCGATGCGCCGCCTGTTGCTTCCCCTGCTGCTGTCCCTCGCCGCCGCTGGTTGCTCGTCGGAACCGTCCGGCCCGCCACCGGGAGGCACCCTCACCGCCTTCGAGCGCATCGACACCCAGGTCGGCAGCGGTGCCGAAGCCGTACCCGGGCAGAAGGTCAGCGTGCACTACACCGGCTGGATCTACGACCAGCGCGCCGACAACAAGCATGGAAAGACCTTCGACAGCTCGGTCGAACGCGGCGAGCCGTTCACCTTCGCGCTGGGCGCCGGCCAGGTCATCCGTGGCTGGGATGAGGGTGTGGCCGGGATGAAGGTCGGCGGCAAGCGCACGCTGATGATTCCGCCGGAGTTCGGCTACGGCGATCGCCAGATCGGCCCGATCCCGGCCGGCTCGTCGCTGGTGTTCGACGTCGAGCTGCTCGATGTCAAGCAGTGAAGCAGGCCCGCCGCGTCGCGTCGCCGTCATCGGCGGTGGCCCGGCAGGGTTGTTTGCCGCCGAGCGCCTGCGCGCGGCCGGCCTGGACGTGGATCTGTACGAAGCCAAGGGCTCCCCTGGCCGCAAGTTCCTGATCGCCGGCAAGGGCGGGCTCAATCTCACCCATTCCGACGAACGCCCGCTGTTTGACAGCCGCTACCGCGAACAGGCCGCCACGGTCGGGCAGTGGCTGGATGGGTTCGATGCGCAGGCGCTGCGCGAGTGGGCCGCCGGCTTCGGCGTGGAGACCTACGTCGGCAGCTCTGGCCGCGTGTTCCCGGTCGATCGCAAGGCCGCGCCGTTGCTGCGCGGCTGGGTGCGCCGGCTGAAGGAACAGGGCGTGCGCCTGCATGCCAATCACCGCTGGCTGGGCTGGAGCGAGGGCGGTGCGCTGCGCTTTGCCTGCGACCACGGTGAGCTGGAGGTGCGCGCTGATGCAACCGTATTGGCGCTCGGTGGTGGAAGCTGGCCGCAGCTCGGCAGCGACGGTGCCTGGGTGCCGCTGCTGCAGTCCCGCGCGGTGGATGTCGCACCGCTGCAATCGGCCAACTGTGGATTCGATGTGGCGTGGACCCCGTTCTTCGCGCAGCGCCATGCCGGTGCGCCGTTGAAGCCTGTGGTTGCGCACTGGCTTGGGTTGGACGGTGAACCGCGCGCACTGCAGGGCGAGTGCGTGGCCAGCGGGTACGGCATCGAAGGCAGCCTGGTCTATGCGTTGTCCGCCGACCTGCGCGACACCATCAACCGCGACGGCCACGCCATGCTGTGGCTGGACCTGGTACCCGGGCGCGACGAGGCCCGGCTGCTGGCCGACCTGTCGCAACCGCGCAAGGGCCGCAGCTTCGGCGAGCACCTGCGTCGCCACGCGGGGCTGGACGCGGTAAAGACCGCGCTTGTATTCGAGATGCTCGGCAAGGACGCCGGGCAGGATCTGCAGGCAGTTGTCACCACGCTCAAGCGCCTGCCGTTGCGCCTGCTGCGCCCGCGGCCAATGGCCGAAGTGATCAGCACCGCCGGTGGGGTGCGCCTGCAGGCACTGGACCAGGGGCTGATGCTGCACGCCCTGCCCGGCGTGTTCTGTGCCGGGGAAATGCTGGATTGGGAAGCGCCAACCGGCGGCTATCTGTTGACCGCCTGCTATGCCAGTGGCCTGCGCGCAGCGGAAGGCGCCATCGCATGGTTGGCCGGCCGCTAAAGCGCGCATCGTAGAACCGAGCGCGGGCTCGGCTCTACAGGAAGCATCAACGCAGGCCGTTCACCACGGCCTTCGCATTTTCACCGAGGCCAGCGCCACGCCACTCGGATGCGGATACGCCTCTTCGCGCTCGGCAATGAAGCCCTGCCGCTGGTAGAACTGCACTGCATTGAGCGAGGCCGACAACACGACATCCCGCAGCGGATCGGCCATCGCCAGCAGTCGCTGCATCAGTGCCTGCCCTACGCCCTGGCCGCCACGATCAGGGTCCACGAACAAGGCATCGACTTCATTGCCGGCAGCATCGAATACCCCGAACCCCAGCAGACCGCCCTGCGCATCCTCGGCCACCACGCAGCCGCCCTGCCCCAGCAACGCCGCGTACTGCACCGGCGGCGGAGAAGCCGACCAGGGCGCGATCACCTCCGGTCGATAGTGGCTGCTGCACAATTCGCGCACGCAGCGCGTGCGCAGGGCCCACAGCGTGGCCACGTCGCCAACCGTACCGGTCCTGAACTGCATCCCGCCTCCTCGTAGCGTCGAACCGTGCGCGACGCTGTTGAATCATTACCGCGACTTGCTGGCACGCAATGCCTGGATCCGCGCCGGCGGCTGGAACGAATCACTGCGTGCATCCGCCCAGAACGAATGGAACACCGCGTGGTCAGGCACCCGGCGCAACAGCTCGCCCGGCTCCAGATAACGGTACAGGGACGCAAGCGAACGGATCTCGACCGGCGACACCCGTCGCAGGATGTGCTCCGGGCCGAGTTCGGCCGGATCGTTCAGGCCGGCCGCGCACAGCAGCTCCTTCAACGCATGCAGCGTATGCTCGTGGAAGCTGTACACGCGCGTGGCCTTGTCCGGCGCGTCCAGATGCTTCCAGCGCGCCGGATCCTGGGTGGCAATGCCGGTGGGGCACTTGTCGGTGTGGCAGCTCAGCGACTGGATGCAGCCCAGCGCGAACATGAAGCCACGCCCGGCATTGCACCAGTCCGCGCCCATGGCGATGGTGCGGGCGATATCGAAAGCACTGGTGATCTTGCCGGCAGCACCGATACGGATGTGCTCGCGCAGGTCCAGGCCGACCAGGGTGTTGTGCACCAGCAGCAGCGCTTCGTGCATCGGCACGCCGACGTGATCGACGAACTCGGCCGGTGCCGCGCCGGTACCGCCTTCGGCGCCGTCGACCACGATGAAATCGGGCAGCAGGCCGGTTTCCTGCATCGCCTTGGCAATACCGAACCATTCCCACGGATGCCCGATGGCCAGCTTGAAACCGACCGGCTTGCCACCGGAAAGCTCGCGCAGGCGGGCCACGAACTGCAGCAGTTCCACCGGCGTGGAGAAGGCGGAATGGCGCGAGGGCGAAACGCAGTCCACGCCCATGGGCACGCCGCGGGTCACCGAGATTTCGGCCGTTACCTTCGGTGCCGGCAGCACCCCGCCATGGCCGGGCTTGGCACCCTGCGACAGCTTGATCTCGATCATCCTGACCTGCTCGAGTGCCGCATTGACGACGAAGCGCTCTTCGCTGAAGCCACCCTTCTCATCGCGGCAACCGAAGTAGCCCGAGCCGATCTCCCAGACCAGGTCGCCGCCCATTTCACGGTGATAGGGTGAGATCGAGCCCTCACCGGTGTCGTGGTAGAACCCGCCCAGCCGTGCACCCTCATTCAAGGCACGGATGGCATTGGCCGACAGCGATCCAAAACTCATCGCCGAGATGTTGAACACGCTTGCCGAGTAAGGCTTGGCGCAGTTCGGGCCGATCAGTACCCGGAAGTCATGCCCGGCGATGGTGGTCGGCGCCAGCGAATGGTTGATCCATTCGTAATCCACCGCATAGGTGCTGCGCAGCGTGCCGAAGGGCACGGTGTCCATCTGGTTCTTGGCACGCTGGTAGATCAGCGCGCGCTGCTGCCGCGAGAACGGCACGTCTTCCAGATCGCTCTGCACGAAGTACTGGCGGATCTCCGGACCGATCGATTCCAGGCCGTAGCGGAAATGCGCCATCACCGGGTAGTTGCGGCGCAGGGTGCTGCGCTTCTGCAGCAGGTCCCAGGTCCCCAGCGCGACCATCGCGGCGGTCAGGCCGACGCCCCAGTACCAGGCAGGCCAGATCGTCGCCAGCCACAGGCACAGGGGAAACATCAGGATGGCGAGCAGGTAGACGATATACCGGTGCATGGCGTTCCTCGATTGCAACAAGCCTGCGAGTCTACCCCGCAGGTGTCTACAGGCGGTCGTCCACCACGCTGCGCGGCCAGGCGGACTTCACGTCGTAGACCAGCCCGCCGGGGGCAAGCAGGCGGCGGATATCATCCTCCCCCAGCGCCTTGAAGTTCTCATGTGCCACTGCCAGCACCACGGCGTCGTAGCTTTCGATGCGCGGCTCGGCGATCCAGTGGACGCCCTGATCGGCAAGCGCGGCCGGCCCCACCCACGGGTCACTCACCTCGACCTGCGCACCACTGGCACCCAGCCGCTGCGCCAGTTCCAGCGCGCGGCTGTTGCGCAGGTCCGGGCAGTCTTCCTTGAACGTCACGCCCAGTACCAGGATGCGCGACTGCGCCGGCACGCGCCCGCGCGCTTCCAGCATTGCCAGCACCCGTGCGGCAACATGCTCGCCCACGCGGTTGTTGACCTGCCGCGCCGTATGGATCAGATCGGGGTGATAGCCCACGCTTTCGGACTTGTGCAGCAGGTAGTACGGGTCCACACCGATGCAATGCCCGCCCACCAGGCCGGGGCGGAACGGCAGGAAATTCCATTTGCTGCCCGCAGCGTCCAGTACGTCCTGGGTGTCGATGTCGAGGCGGTCGAAGATCAGCGCCAGCTCGTTGACCAGGGCGATATTGACGTCGCGCTGGATGTTCTCCACCACCTTGGCCGCCTCGGCCACGCGCATCGATGGCGCCGGGAACGTGCCCGCCGCGATGATCCGCCGGTACAGGCTGTCGACCACCGCAGCCACTGCCGGCGTTGAACCGGAGGTGATCTTGCGGATGTCGGCCAAGCGCCGCTGGCGGTCGCCCGGACTGACCCGTTCGGGGCTGTAGCCGCAGTAGAAGTCCTCATTGAAGCGCAGGCCCGACCCCTGCTCCAGCAGCGGCACGCAGACCTCTTCGGTGGTGCCCGGGTAGACGGTGGACTCGTAGATGACCAGGTCGCCGCTGCGCAGGTGGCTGGCGATCAGCCGCGTTGCCGAGCGCAACGGTTCCAGATCGGGCTGCTCGTAGGCATCGATCGGCGTTGGCACGGTAACGATGTAGACATTGCACGCATCAAGCCGCGCAGCATCGCAGCTGTAGTGCAGCAGCGACGCGCTGGCCAGCTCGTCGGGTTCCATCTCCAGCGTGTGGTCCTGGCCTGCGGCCAGCTCGGCGATGCGCGCAGCATCGATGTCGTAGCCCAGGGTCGGCATCTGCCGCCCGAACGCCACCGCCAGCGGCAGCCCGACATACCCCAGGCCGATGACCGCCGGAGAAGGTCCCCGTGCCGCGCCGATCGGCGCGCTCAAGCGCGGCGCCCTGCGGGCGACGGTGGATTCCACTGGGTCATGCGGGGGTCCGTGGGCGAGCAATCATGCCCACAAGGTTAACCGCCATGGCCGCGCCAGACTACGCCCGGCTCAGGACCCCAGACTGACCGCTGCCGGTTCCAGCTCGCCATGGCCATCGGTCCAGGCCCGCAGCAACAGCGCAAAGCCGTGCCCGGGATGCTCCGGCTGCAGGATGAAGCCCTGCCACGGCGCGGCCACGATGCTGGCCAGCGTGCCCGCCTCCACCTGCCGGTTGGCCATGGTCCAGCGCGGGAACCAGCGGGCCTGGATCGGGCCAGCGGCAAGCTGGGTGATGCTGCCGTGGCGGCGTGCGTTGCTGATGCGTGCGTGCACCGAGGCCAGCCCATCGCGGGGACCCTCGATGTACTGCAGGAAGCGATGGCCATCGAACATCAGCACGCCGGTCACGCCCGCCATGCGGTTGAACGCGGTCGCATCGGCCAGCAGCGCATCAAGCTCAGGTACGTCCAGTCCCTCCCTGGCCGTACTGACATAGGCGTACGCGTGCAACGGCATGTCCATCACTCCCCTCCCGAGTGCAGAGGAATATGACAGGAAGTGCGAGGACTTCAAGCGTTGCCTATTCCGGCGGCGCTTCCATCTGGTAGCCACGCTGTGCCAACGCATCCAGATAGCCTTCGCCCAGCAACAGACTGACCGGCACCGTGGCAAAGGTGGCTGCGTGCTGGACCAGTGCCGCATCCACAGCCTGCAGCCAGCGTGCGCGTACCTGTTGTGGCATGTCGTTCCAGCCGCGGCTGCGCACGAATGCAGAGTCCTGCAGCAGTTCGCGGCAGGTCTGTGCCATCGCCGAACCAGACAGGCGGCGCAACGCCGCGATGTCGCCCAGCGCCCAGGCGTTGGCCCGCTCGCGCAGCACCGGCGCCTGGAATTCGACGGTATCGAGCGTGCGTTCGAAACAGGCGCGATCATCGACTTCGGTAGCCTGCAGTTCCTTCAGCGTGGCACGGATGTCGTCGACCTTCAGTTTGACCCGCACATCTTCCGGCTTCAGATCGTGCGCCCTGTAGGCACCGGCGAGCGCCTCTTTCACCTGTTTGCTGTCGCGCAGGCCGTTGCGCTTCAGGAAGGCCTGGTAGAGACGGCCGGAGGCGACCAGCGGCCGATCCTTCTCGACGCCGCGATCGTTGCCCATGTAGGTCTGCTTCAAGCCGAGCCAGCGCGCGTGCGTGGCGGCCGGCAGAATCTGATCGAGCGTGCGCCCCTGCGGATCGCGCGCGGTCTTCAACGCCAGCGGCAACAGGGTCAGCCCCTTGAACACGCCGATCTTCGCATCGAGGGTGAACCCCGGGTCACCCAGCACGTGTTCGACACCGGCGATGGTCTGCTGCACTTCATCCGAGCGCCATTGCACACCACTGGGCAGCGGTGAGACCGTGCCCAGAATCCACAACACGTGCCCCTGCGGCCCGGTCACCTTCCACAGGCCGGGGCCGGGCTGTTCGCCGCTGACCTGCACGGTGGCCATGTCCACCACCGGCGTGGGTGGCACTTCTGGTTGCGCCCCTGCCACGGACAGCGCCGGCAGCAATGCCAGTGCCAGTGCCATGCATCGCCCGATCCATCGACTGCCACGTCCGTGCATTCCGGCATTTCCATTGGAGTTGGCGGACTGTACCCAGTGCTGCGGCATGCCGCGTAAACGCTTCGTTAGCCAGCGTCGCCGCCGGTGATTCGGCTACAATCGGGCGCGCTGCAGGCCCGGATGGCGAAACTGGTAGACGCATCGGACTTAAAATCCGCCGGGGGCAACCCCATGCCGGTTCGATTCCGGCTCCGGGCACCATCCCATCAAGCATCGACGCCCCTGCAAAGGGCTCGCGCACGGCGGGTTCAACGGTAATCCGCCGAAAAGGATGCGGCCATTCGACCGCCACTGCGGCGATCGAGACGGCCCCAGGCCGGCGTGGCAGAATCCAGGGCGTCGCCCCGTTCGACAACGACGCATAAGGAGATCACCCATGAAGTGGATATGGCTCGCATCATCGCTGACACTGGCCACGCTGTTCGCCCAGGCCACTACACCGGCATCTGCGCAGAGCCGGTCGGACAGCCACCGCAACCTCGACGGAAGCCTGGATATCCGCAACAGTGATGGATCGTCCAGCCGCATCAAGCGCGACCTGTCCGGACGCGTGATCGCCGAGCACAGCAACGGCAGCCGCTCGACCACCAGCACCGATCTGAGTGGCCGCAAGCGCACCTCCTACAGTGATGGCAGCTACTCCGAAAGCAGCACCGACCTGAGCGGCAACATCCGCACCGAGTACAGCAACGGCACCCATTCGGTCAGCAAGCGCGACCTGAGCGGCCGGTGGCGCACCGAGTACAGCGATGGGTCCTACTCAACCAGCGTGCGCGACCTCAGCGGCAACTGGAGCACCACCTCCAGTGGTGGCATGGCCGCGCGCCACCCCGAGCGCGGCGTCGGCAAACGCTGAGGCCTGTACTCAGATCGCCCGCGAGTAGCGCGGCTGCTCGTGGGCGACACGCAGATAGGGGTCGAAGCACATTGCCAGCAGGCGAAGCAGCGGGCGCCCCGGTTCGCTGGTGCGCACCACGCCATCGCGGTATTCGGCCAGGCCGTCCTGCTGCAGACGCTGCACGGCCCGCAGGTCTTCGGCGAAATAGTCTTCGAAATCGACGCCGTGGCGCTGCCCCAAGGAAGCTCCGTCCACCTCACCCTGGCACATCAGCTGCTGGATCAGCTCGGCGCGCAGCTGGTCATCGGCACTGAGCGCCACGCCGCGCCAGACCGGCAGCTGTCCCAGGTCGACCGCGTTTTCCCATGACGGCAGATCGCGCGGATTCTGGCTGTAGGTGGCACCGATGTGACTGATCGCACTCACGCCCAGGCCGAGCAGATCGGTATCGGCATGGGTGGTGTAGCCCATGAAATTGCGGTGCAGCTGTCCGGCGCGCTGTGCCCGCGACAGGTCTTCTTCAGGCAGTGCGAAGTGGTCCATGCCGATGTACTGGTAACCGGCGGCGGACAGTCGCTCCACCGCCAGGCCCAGCAAGGCCAGCTTGTCTTCCGGTGAGGGCAGACGGCTTTCGTCGATCTGCCGCTGCGCGCGGAACAGGTGCGGCAGATGCGCATAGCCGTAAACCGCCAATCGATCCGGGCGCAGCGCCAGCACCAGCTCCAGGGTACGGCCGAATCCCTCCAGGCTCTGCCCGGGCAGGCCATAGATCAGATCGACGTTGACCGAACGCATGCCGCTGTCGCGGCACGCGCGCAGGATATCCAGCGTTTGCCGCACTCCCTGCACGCGATTGATCGATGCCTGTACCTGCGGATCGAAATCCTGCACGCCCAGGCTGGCGCGATTGAATCCAAGCCGCGCCAGCATCGCCACGTCACCGGTGTCGATGAAGCGCGGGTCCAGCTCGATGGAAAAGTCACGCTGCGAGGAATCGCTGAAATCAAAACGGCGGCGCAGCCCTTCGACCAGCGCAGTCATCGCATCAGCGTCGAGGAAGTTCGGAGTACCGCCGCCCAGGTGCAGCTGGATCACTTCGCGGCCGTCGGCGAACTGTGGTGCCAGCAGGTCAGCCTCGGCCAGCACGCGCGAGACATAGCTGTGGCCGCGACCACGGTCACGGGTGATGACCCGGTTGCAGCCGCAGTAGAAGCAGGGGCTGGAACAGAACGGCACGTGTACATACAGCGACAGCGCGCGTGCCAGCGAATTGCTGTCGGCGATCGCTTGCCGCAGGGCCGGCGCATCGAAGCCATCGTGGAAGTGCGGCGCGGTGGGATAGGAGGTGTAACGCGGCCCCGGCCGGTCATGCCGGCGCAGCAGATCGGGATCGAAGGTCCAGGCCAGGCCACCGGCGGCGGGAGAGAACATGTCCATGGCGCCAGCATCGCGCCAAGCCCCGGGCACCGCCTTGACCCAGATCAATCCTTGGCGGGAACGCCCAGCACCGGCAGCGTCACCTGTGGCCAGCGCAGCATCTGGTAGCGGCGCCAGAAGGTTTCGGCAATACGCGCGGCGACATCATCGGCCAGCGCCTGCATCGGCGGGTTGTTGCATTCGGCCGTGGTGATGTGGAACAGCACCAGCCAGCGGTCGAACAGATCCTTCTCCAGCTCGATCGCCATGTGCTTGGACATCGGCGAACCCTTGAACCTGCGCGTACCGCGCAGCATCGCCGACCAGAAATCGACCAGTTGTGCCAGATGCTCGGGCCAGTCATGCACATGTGCCTCGAACACCGGCCCCAGGCGCTCTTCCTCGCGTACCCGCGCGTAGAAGTCGTGGACCAGCCGGGTCACTTCCTCTTCGCTGCACAGCTCAGGCGATGCAATGGGAAGGACGGGCGAAGGTGTTGCGTTCATCGGGGCACCAGTTGCGGGTCGGCAGTGTGCCGCATGTCGCAGCCACCGCTGTTGATCCAGATCAATGTCAGCGCACGGGGGCGCACCTAGGCTGGCACGCTTGCAGGAAGCATGCCCTGCGGATGCTGCGCCAATCACGGCGGAGTATACGCGCCGCCCCCTTCTTCGATCCGAACCCGCATGAACACACCGTCTTCCGGCCGCCGCCAGCGGCTGATCCAGCATTGGGGCGCCGTCCTGTGGCCCAGCTTCATCGCCGCCGGCCTGGCCAGCGTGGTGTTCTTCGCTTTCGTCGATCCGCTGCGGCTGCAGGCCATCAGTTTCCCGGGCACCTCGATCAGCCGTGAACTGGGTTACACCGCCGGCTTTTTCATGTTCTGGGCGGTCACCGCACTGTCCAGCGCGGTCAGCGGCTATCTGCTGCGGCCAATGCCGGCCGCGGATGATGAGGAGCTGCCGCTGGGATGAGCATCAACGCTTCCTCGCCACCCCGACCGTGGCGGTGGCGCGGCGCCCTGAGCGTGGCACTGCTGGTCTTGTTCCACGTGCTGCCGTGGCTGCAATGGAACGGCCGCCAGGCCTTGCTGCTGGATATCAACGCGCGTCGCTTCGACCTGTTCGGCTGGACCCTGTGGCCGGAAGACATCGGGATGCTGCTGGGCCTGCTGGCCGTGCTTGCCGTCTCGCTGGCACTGCTCACCCATCTGGCCGGCCGCGTGTGGTGCGGCCACGCCTGCCCGCAGACCCTGTGGACGCGCGCCTTCGACTGGATCGCGCAGGCGCTGGCCCGCCTGTTGCCGGCATCGGTTGCACGACCGGCCACCCACCTGGCCTGGTGGGTGCTGGCAGTGTGGACCGGGATCACCTTCGTTGGACTGTTCAGCCCGATACGCGAACTGCTGGCCAGCGCTGCCCACGGCGGATGGAGCGGCTGGGAGACCTTCTGGGTGCTGTTCTATGCAACTGCCACCTGGGGCAACGCCGCATTCCTGCGCGAACACGTGTGCCGCTCGCTCTGCCCGTTCGCGCGCATGCAGCCGCTGCTGACCGATCCCCATACGCCGCGCATGCTGTATGACGCGCGCCGTGGCGAGCCACGCGGCGCCCGCCCGCCGGCACGGGGTGGCGTGCTCGGCCGCGGACGCGGCCTGCTCGACCCGACCACCGCACAGGACTATGTCTTCCGGGCCGCGCATCCGCTGTTGGCCGGGCCGATGCCCAGCTTCAGCGCAGATCGGCTGGGCGACTGCATCGACTGTGCGGCGTGCGTACGCGCCTGCCCGATGCAACTGGACATCCGCCACGGGCCACAGGCCGATTGCCTGGCCTGTGGCGCCTGCCTGGAGGCCTGTGCAGCACAGCAGCACCTGGCCGGATTCGGTCCAGGGCTGGTGCGCTACTGCAGCCCGCAGACCATGGCAGACCAGCCACGACGGTGGTGGCGCCCACGCACCACGGCGATGGCATCGCTACTGCTTGCGCTGCTGGCCTGGGGCGCCTGGCGCCTGGCCTGAATCAGCCAGGGTCGCCCGGGCGCGGCGGTACCAGCTGGGCACGACGGACAATGCCCAGTTGTTCGATGATCAGCGCCATTTCATTGGTGACGTCGGTTCGGCCGGTCCCCTGCGGAACCAGACGATCAAGCACCTGCTGGTAGGTATCCCAGAACGCCGGACCGCATCCGTGTTTGTGATAACTGGCTTCCAGTTCGCGGCGTACCCGTTCAGCCAAGCCATGCATGCCGTATTCCATACGACCTCCGTTGGACTTGTTCTGCATCGTTGACGGTCTACCGATTCACTTGCGAGCTACTGAAAGACTCCCGGCCTTCACGGCCAGTTGATGCCAATTAGTCACAGATTTCACGACAGGTCAATTACAGGGCGCGACTTTAGCGATTGAAATTATTAATCGTTCATGAAAGACCGCGCTAGCCGCGCCCTTCCGTAAGCGGGGCGATGCCGACACTGCTCGGCAGGGAATCCGGCTGGCCGTCACAGATCAGCCCAGGCGATGCAAACGGCCGGACCGATTCCATCCATTTTGGCAAGCATGCTTAACAAAAACCTCTCTGCGGCCTGCATGCGACAACCCCTGACGCAACTCATTCACTTTCGTCGCCTGCACCGTCGTCCAACGGGAACAGAACCGGATAACGCTGGTGCAGCATGTAGCGCCGCAATGCCGGAATGGGAAAGCCTCGTGGCCATTGCGAGACAGCGGATCTGCTGATTCCAAAGAGCCTGGCGAGCTCGGCGTCGGTCGAAAAGCCCAGTCGCTCGCGTACTCGCCGCTTGCTCCAGAATTCGTCCATTTTCGATCCTTTTCATCATCAAACTTATTTTTGCGCCAAGGCCTCTTGCGATTCCACGCGTTAAGCTGGCTTGCATAGATGAATACTCTTGGACAACGACTCGCGGTCGCCATGAAGGACGCCGGGCACCCTCGCCCGGCCGATCTGGCACGTGCCGCCAAAACAACGACGGCGACGATCAGCAATTGGTTGAATGACCACGTCAAAGTCGACCATGTGAAGGCCGAACAGCTTTTCCGTATCGCCGATGCGGTGAAGCTGGACCCACGCGAACTGTTGTTCGGTCCGCTGGGGCATGGCGTGGGTGAGCGCGGCACGGCTTACATGCACATGCCCAGCGAAGCCCATCTGGATGTCTGGGAGGCCGCCTACGAGCTGGTCGCGCACATCCTGGCCGAGCGCGAACTGGATGTCGGGTTCCGCCGCGAGGCGACGCTGGGGCTGATGGCCCACGACCTGCTGATGGAAGGTGTCAGCCGCGGCAAGGTCGCCCGGGTGGTGATGACCGCCCTGCCCTGACCCGGCCGGGACTGGTAGCATGGGCGGCGATGGGGATGGGGCTCCCCCGATAACCGCCTGCAAAGGCTGATGGCTCCTGCTGCGACGAACCCGGCGTTCGTCGATGGCAGGCTGCGCCCGCCATCGCGTACGCCATCGACTCTGCAAACACGCACTCGAGGCAAGCGATGCAAACCTTCAACAACTATGTGCTGGTCTTCCTCGGTGGCGGCGTCGGCGCCTGCCTTCGCCATGCCTGCAACCTGATCGGCGCACGCGTCACCGTGGGCAGTGCCTGGCCCTGGTCGACGTTCCTGGTCAACATCAGCGGCGCCCTGCTGATGGGCGTGGTGGTGGAAGCGTTCGCCCTGCGCAATGGCGCTTCGCCGCAACTGCGCCTGCTGCTGGCCACCGGCATCCTTGGCGGCTACACCACCTTTTCCACCTTCTCGCTGGAAACCGGTCTGTTGCTGCAGCGCGGTCAGCATGGCCTGGCCACCCTTTACGCGGGTGGCTCGGTGGCCCTTGGGCTGGCCGGTCTGTTTGCCGGCATGAAACTGACCCGGATGGCGTTGGGTTGATGCTCAGGCGGCAGCGACGCGCGCCTGCCCGCGCCACTGCCGTGGCGATTGCCCGGTGTGCGCCTTGAACGCACGCGACAATGCCGCTTCGCTGCCGTAACCAACTTCGTCCGCGATCCGCTTCAACGGCCGCCCCTGGCGCAACGCCTGCTGCGCCAGCCCCACCCGCCAACCCTGCAGATATTGCCCCGGCGTGGTGCCCATGGCCTCGCGGAAGCTGGCGGCAAAGACACTGCGTGACATGCCGGCCACATCGGCCAGATCTTCCAGCGTCCAGGCCTGCGCCGGTGCCTCGTGCATCGCCACCAGCGCCAACCGCAGTCGCGGGTGACCGAGACCGGCAAACAGCCCGCCACGCATTTCACCGCCTTCCATCAGCTGCCGCAGCACCTGGATCATCACCACTTCGAACAGGCGGTTGACCATCACCGTGCGGCCGCACCGCTGCTCGAACGCCTCTTCGAACAGCAGTTCCAACGCAGCGTTGCCACCGTAGAGATCGGCCAGCGGCAGGCAGATGAAGTCCGGCAGTGCCGCACTGATCGGGTTGAGCCGGCCGCCTTCGAAATGCAGGTTGGCACAGGCCATGTCGGCACCCTGCTGCGGATCGCTGTGGAAGCGATGCGGCATCGGACGTGGATACAGCAGCAGACTGGGAACGTCGACAGTCAGCGTCTGCGCACCATGGCTGACCTGCAGCGGACCGCGACGCACAAGATGCAGCTGGCCCGCATCGCCCTCGGCTTCCAGGCTGTTGATGCCGCACAGCGCGCCGGCATGGAACACCGAAGCGGTCACCGCGAAGCGTTCGAGCAGGATGGCAAGGCGATCGACCATGACGGGACTCCAGGTCATGCAGAGGTGCGAGATACGCCAAATCGTATCGGATTCGGTTGCATTGCGTGAGGTACTAGCCACCGTGCAAGGGCGGCGCTATATAGATGGCACCTTCCGCGCAGACCGCAGCCAGGGCAAAGACCATGATGCGAATCTTCCATCGGCTTGTCCTTGCGCTGGTCCTGCTGCTGCCGCACACGCCGCGTGCCGCCGTACCGCCCGCCGCACCGCACACCTCCAGCGGGGAGCTGCAGGGCGCACGCTGGCGCCTGGACGTGCCTGCCGGCTGGAACGGCGAACTGGTGATGCTGGCGCATGGCTATGAACCGGTCGGCGTGGCGCAGCCATCACCGATGCCGGCCAACGACAGCACTGCCGGCCTGCTTGCAGCCGGCTATGCCGTGGCGCAGAGCGCCTATGCCAGCCAGGGCTGGGCAGTGGCAGATGCGATCGTGGACATGGAACGCCTGCGCGCGCATGCCCTGTCCGAATTGAAGGATGTGCGTCGCACCTGGATCCTCGGCTTTTCGATGGGCGGTGCAGTGGCCATCGCCACCCTCGAACGCCTGCCACAGCACTACAACGGTGGTGTGTCGCTATGCGGGGCCAACCTGCCCGGCGAACAACTGGCCAACGACCTGCTGACTACATTGCTGGCGTTCGACTATTTCTTCCCCGAGGCGGAGGGGCTGCCCCGGCAGGGCCTGGCATCGGCGGAAGCTGCAGCACTGGCGCAGACGGCGCTCTATCAAGGCATCGCTGCCGCGCTTCAGACCCGGCCGGCAGTGGCCGCACAACTGGCTACACGGTTGCAGGTAAGCGCAGAGGCATTGCCGGGCACGATCAGCCTGCACGCGATGGTCCTGCATGAACTGGCCACGCGCGCCGGCGGCATGCCGGTCGGCAACCTGAAGACCGTCTACCGCGGATTCGGTGACGACAAGGCGTTCAACGCGGGCGTGAAGCGGTCAGCGCCTGCTGCGCCGGCGCAGCGGTATGTGCGCGAGAAGTTGGCGTTGACCGGCACAGTCAAGCGACCACTGGTGATCCAGTTCAACAATGATGATCCAAGCATTGTGCCGCGCATGCAGACGGTGTATCCGCAACTGGCCGAGCGCGCTGGCGCAACGCCGTTGCCGCGCGTGTTGCCTGCAGTTGGCGAAGGTCACTGCGGCTTTACCGATTCACAGGTCGTCGAGGCATTGAAGGCAGTAGACATTTCATCCTGACCCGAAATCTGCGGCAGCGCACCAGCCCTGCCGGGCAACGACTGCTATTGTGACCTCGCCCATTGAAGGGCAAACAAAGGACTGATGTGATGATCAAGACGACCTTGAAGATCATGACGTTCCTTGCCATAGCCGTTTCAGGCTTCGCATTCGCGGCCGGCACCTGAATTCTGCGACCTGAGGTATCAGCAGTGCCTTCGTGCCCCCCATAGTCCCGGTGCCCCCACTTCTGCACAGTGCGACCTCGAGTATCGCCTCTGCAGGGAGTTGGATTGCCCGTCGCCTTGACCTGTACTCCGGCCGGCTCCCAACCCGGGACCCGGCTCAAGCCTTCCAGAGTTGCAGATGCCGCCCGCACGCCGGCAGGCCGCTGTTGCAACGGTTCAGTGGCCCAGCGTCCCCATCGTGAAGGTGTACCCCGAGCGCATCAGGAACTCACGCATGCGCAGCTCGGCGCGACGTGGCGATGGAAGGTCCGATGGGCCGTACAGCGCGTACACCTCGCCCGCACCCTCGATGCGCTCCCGGCGCACCCCGCACTGACGGGTCTCCGAGGCAACCACCCAACCGTCCTTCAGCTGGTCCGGGCCAATGGACTGCCCGTTCTTCAGCCGGAATGTGAGCCAACGCACCTCAGCGGTTGATCTGCTCATTGCCGGCGCGCTGCATCATGCATGCAGCCCCTCATGTCCTTGCCTGCCATTGCTGCTCCCGAAGACCAGGACTCTGACCATACCCCCTCGCCATGTCGCTACCGGCTGAGACTGGCAGCGGGCGCCAGCAGGCGTTTCAGGCGTGGATCCCGAACAGCCGGCGCAGCGCCTGCTGCCCCGCCGCAGTGACCCGCAGTTCGCGCCGCCCATCGAGGCGACGCAGCCACTGGTTGTGCAGGAAGCTGTCCAGCAATGCCTCGCCGACCACACCGGCCATGTGCGGGCGACGCTCGGTGCAGTCCAGGCATCCGCGGCAATGGCGCTCGGGCGTTGCGCGCGGTGCCGGCACCATCGCGGCGGCCAGCGGCGGTCCCACCGTGCGCAGCAGGTCGGCGCCCTGTACGGTGATCTGCCAGTGGTCCGTGGCCGGGATGATGGCGCCGATACCGAGGAGATGGTCGGCTATGGCGACGGCGTGCTCCCCCGCCAGATGCCGGTAGCAGGTGCGCGCCTTGCGGAAGCCGGCATCGCCGCGCGCGACGCGTGGTGGCGGAGACCGTTGATCGCTGAAACGCAGGATGCCTTCCAGCATCTCAGCGACCTCGGTGGAGGCAAGACGGTGATAGCGGTGCCGCCCCTGCGCCACCACCGCCAGGATGCCACCGTCGATCAATCGCCGTAGATGGCTGCTCGCCGTCTGCGGCGAGATACCTGCCACATCGGCAAGTTCGGTTGCGGTATGCGCGCGTCCATCCATCATCGCCAGCAGCATGGAAGCCCGGGCATGATCACCGACCAGCGTGCCGACGGCGATGAGGATGCGGGACGTCTGGACCATGCCCGATTGTGGCATGCCAGGCTGCACCCATGCTTCGGCCTGGATCGAAGCATTGTTGCTGCCGCAGCGGGCACAGTTGCCGCCCGTTATCGAGAAAATCCAGCATGCCATCGCAAACGATCCAACGACGCCGCATCACTCCTTCGGTGCTCTATCCCGGAACACCGGTGGTGCTGATGACCACGCTGAACGACGATGGCAGCGCCAACATCAGCCCGCTTTCCTCGTTCTGGGCGCTGGGCGACCGCGTCGTGCTGGGCATCGGGGAACAGGGCCAGGGCTGCAGCAATTTCCTGGCACGCGGCGAATGCGTGCTGAACTTCGCAGGCGCCGCACAGGCGGCCCAGGTGGAGGCCATCGCCCGCGCCACCGGGCGTGCCGAGGTACCGGAGTCAAAACGCGCGCTGGGCTATGTGCATGTGCGCGACAAGTTCGCGCTGGGCGGCTTCAGCCGCGTTGATTCGCTGCAGGTCGCACCGCCTGCGATTGCCGAGTGCCCGCTGCAGGTGGAAGTCACCCTGCTTGCCTCGCACCGGCCCAGTGGCACGGACGATCAGGCTTTTGTGATCGCCGAAGGACGCATCTGCTGCGTGCATGCACATGAGGCCATCACCGTTGCCGACAGCCAGCACATCGACGTGCAGCGCTGGCAGCCACTGATCTACCTGTTCCGCCACTACGTGGGCACCACTGCGCCGATTGCGCGCAATTTCCGCGCTGCAGAGCCAGCACCGCTGCAGGCGTGAGCGCTGCAATCAGGAAGACGGTGCAGACGCGCCTGCATATTTCTCGCGCACCTGTTGTTCACGATCACGGCGCATGCTCGAACAGCGATCGCGGGCGGTCGACATCTGGCTGTCCGCCGAGGTCCGTTCCGCGCTCAACGACTGCTGCAGACTGGAAATCTGTGCGCGGATGCCCGATTCGCTGGTCGCCCCGGCAAGGTTGGTGCCGGCCGCTGCCAGCTGTCGATTCAGATCGGCCACCTGCCGATTGACCGCTTGGCTGCGTGATTCCCATGGACCGTAGATGCGCGACTGCTCGCTCTGCAGGCAGTTGCGCTCGGCAATGCCGGCATCATTCAACTCGGCGGTCTGGAAAACAGCCGTCCGGTTTGCGGCCTCGCCGGCGGTCTCGGCCGCCGCCCGGTTCGAGCGCAGCTTCATGGGTTCCGAGCCCGCACCGCAGGGGTTCTGCGAGTAAGTGCTCTCACCGGAGGCCCCCTTGCACTTGTAGACCTGCGCCGATGCCAAGGGAGCGACCATCAGCAATGCCAGAACGATGCCAGGTTTCATGTTCATGCCAGACCTCCTGTCCCGGGGCCGAGCGGCCCGCACGGGCCATACGCTACGACTGATCGCGCGCGCGGGCAAATACAGCCCGTTCAAGCGTTTCCGTCAGCGCGCGGCTCGGCCGCTGCCCGTGCGGCCGCATTGTGGGCATGCAACTGATCGGCCAGCTGTTGGATGTCCTCGCGCAGGGCCAGTTGTTGCAGCCAGTGCCCGGGAATACCCGCCATGCCATGGAACGCCCCTGCCAGCTGGCCGACGATCGCTGCGGTGGTATCGGCGTCGTCACCGAGATTGGCAGCCTCCAGCACTGCACCGGCAAACGTGTCATGACGGTGGAAGCACCACAACGCCGCTTCCAGGCTGTCGACCACATAGCCGCTGCCGCGGATCTGTTCGCGCGCCGTGTCCTGGTAGGCCCCTGCAGCAATGGACTGAAGGCGTTGGCCCTGCAGCGGAACGTCATGCAACGCCAGCACGTCCTGCTTCGGCAATCCCGCCAGTGCTCGCTCCAATGCGACGGCCAGCAGTCGACAGGCATCCAGGCACTCGCGCGCGGCATGGGTGGTGCGCGAGCTCTGCTCGGCCATGGCCTGAAGCCCGGCCAGCCCGGCGTAGCGCAACGTTACAGGCGCCAACCGCATGATCGAGCCGTTGCCTGCACTGCGCGGGTCATCGTTGCCGGCCAGCGGCTCACCGCTGGCCAGAAACCGTTCGACCGCCGCGCGCGTCGCCGTGCCGATATCAAAGCATTCGCCAGTCGCGCTCCAGTAGCCATGCCGGTACCAGTTCGCATAGCGGGTCATCTGGTCGCGTGCATCGAACCCCTCGCGGCGCACCAGGCTCTCGGCCAGGCACATCGCCATCGAGGTGTCGTCGGTCCACTGCCCGGCCTGCAGGTTGAAGGGACCGCCGCCCACCATGTCGGTGAGCGGTGCAAAGCTGCCGCGCGGCTGAAACTCGACGGTAGTGCCGACAGCATCGCCGCAGGCCAGTCCCAGCAGCCCGCCGCGAAAATGATCGATCGCGTTCATGTGGTGATTGTAGCGGGCAAGCGCATCTCAACCGTTCGCAGGGTGTCTTCGCAGCTCCAGCGCGGCGAAGATGTACCAGCCGAACGCCGGCACCAGCGCAATGCGCTGGGTCAACCCGCGATATGGCTGCGGATCGAGCCCGGACAGCATCAGCCACAGATACGCCATGCCGAACAGCGACGTGACGCGGGCGATCCAGACGATGCGCGCGGAGGCATGCGGGCCCAGTTCCGCCAGGAACAGCAAGGGGGTCAGGATCGAGAAGATGCCGATGGAATACAGGCCATGCATCGGACTGCCGGTGGTGAACACGCCATTGCTCAGCATCGACAACCCGAACAGCAGGGAGGTGAGCGCGCTGGGCGCGAAACGGCGCCCCTTGGCCAGCAACGCCAGGCTGAAGAGGATGATGGCCGAGCCGCTGATCACGGCGGCCACCAGCAGGGTCTGGACCGGCAGGCCCGGCATCAGGCCCATTTCGCTCAGGTGCTGCGAGACCGAGTGGTAACCGGGCACGGTGAACCCAAAGGCGATCGCCGCCAGCATGGCACCGAGGGGAACATACCGCGCCTGCTGGATGGCCAGGTTCCGCACCGCAATCACCATCACGTTCAAGGACTGTGGCGACGGTAGCAATCGGGCGCAGCCGCTCGCATGTGCAATTTGGTACAGGCTGCGAACGACGCGGCGGGCCCAAGAAAAAAGCCCTGACCGGAGTCAGGGCTTTTCAATATGGAGGCCTCAAGCGGAATCGAACCGCTGTAAACGGATTTGCAATCCGGTGCATAGCCACTCTGCCATGAGGCCAACGTACTGCGATCAGGAACGAAGCCCCTGACATGACAAAACCCCGCGATGGGGCCTGTCGGAACATGGAGCGGGAAACGAGACTCGAACTCGCGACCTCAACCTTGGCAAGGTTGCGCTCTACCAACTGAGCTATTCCCGCATAAGCCGCCATGGTACCGGAAGCCCGGTGTTCACGCCAGCGTTTTCACACTTGCCTTCACTTTTCTGACTGCGCGAAGAGCCTTGTGGCTCAACGGCCCCACCGTGCCATGGCGGGAGAAAAACAAGGCCCCTGACGGGGCCCTGTGAAATCTGGAGCGGGAAACGAGACTCGAACTCGCGACCTCAACCTTGGCAAGGTTGCGCTCTACCAACTGAGCTATTCCCGCAGATTCTCCGACCTGCGTCGAAGGAGCGCTATTGTGTCCAAATTCCTTCACGTCGTCAACAGTCCACCTGCCCGATGAACCTGCACAAGCGCCCTCGCTACGCCCACCTGTTCTGGCTGCTGGTCGCCGTGACCTGGCTGGCGGTGATTGCTGCGCTGGTCAATGCCGGCTTCACCCCGGACTACTGGATGCTTCGGTCCATGGACGGTGGCACGCTGCCCTATCCGACCAGCAGCGTGATCGTGTTCGCGCTGCTGAGTACCGTCGAGCTGGTGGTTGCCGCACTGATCGTGCGCTCCTGGAAGTTGGATCGCCTGTGGTTGCGGCTGCTGATCGCATTCGTGTTGCTGCTGGCGTGGACGTTCCCCTGGCTTGCATCGATGATGCATCAGCCACCGGTGCAGGGCATGCATCTGCTGTGGTTGCTGCTTCTGGATGTGGGATTGCTGCTGGCGCTGTGCGTGGTGTCGCTGGTCAGCGTGTGGAGAGGATTCTCCGGCAGGAAGAAGACTCGGATTGCGGTTCCGTAGGGCATTGCGGCCGAGGACTGCACCGCTTCAATTTCGGATCTCTTGCATGGTTTGCGGCGGGCCGATGCCGGAAGGTCAAGTATCCGCCAACGACGAACGCCTGAATCGTGACCCTGCCCATCGCATTCCGTGCCTCCCCTGCCTTCTGGCTGATCGCATCGCTCATCTGGCTACTGCTGGTTGCCGCGCTCATCCATGCCGGATTCCAGCCGGATCGTTGGCAGCGGCCTGACATCGAGACCGGGACCTTGGCCTATCCCATCGGCTCGGTATTCACCTTCGCGCTGATCATCCTCGTGGAAATGACAGTGCTGGGCGTGGCTTTGCAGCCATGGCGGTTCCGCCGCCTGTGGCTGCGGATGCTGCTCGGCATCCTTCCGTGGGTTGCCTGGACGGCCTATTGGGGCGCGATCTCCATGCATCAATCACCCGTGCGTGCCGTACACATGCTCTGGCTGCTCGGCATGAGCGCCATCCTGCACCTTGCGATGCTCGTGATCGTGCCCGCCTCACTCTGGCCTCGCCTGCGACGCTGGCTCGGGAACTGAGGCCCGCGCCCTACTTCCGGAACTCCACCCGCACATGCTGGCCGAAGCGCGCCTTGGCCTCGCCATCGAACTCCAGCACACACTCCACCACCTTGGCCACGCCACGCCCGGCGTCTTCAGGCAGGCGCGCCTGCGCGAACACCGGGCTGATGCGCACCACGCGTGCGGACGGCAGTAAGCTGGTGTTCTCGGCGCCATCGCTGTCCGGCACCACGGTGGCATGCATGCCCACCTGCACGGTATCGGCGTAGGCAGCACTGAGTTCGGCGCGTACCTGCAGCGGACGCGCCGGCAGCAGCGAGATCGCCGGCTTGCCACCCTGCACGAAGGCGCCGAGGCCCGGCACCTGGCCGACCACGGTGCCGGCTTCCGGCGCGCTCAGCGATATCTGCTGCAGTTTCAGTTTCGCGTGTTCCAGCTTGTGCTGGGCCATGTCAACCTGCGCGCCGGCTACGTCAACATCGGCGCGCACACCGGCCAGCTGCTGCCTGGCCGCATCGGCCTGCTGCTTGGACGACACGCCTTCGCTGGCGCCGGTGGACAGGCGGCTGGCGTTTCGCTCCAGCTCGCGCAGCTGCGCCTGGCTGCCCTTCAGACGGTCATTGGCCAGGGCGAGATCGGCAGTGGCCATCGCCACCTCCTGCTGCAGCAGGGCGCCATCCAGCGACAGCAGCAGCTGCCCCTTCTTGACCGTGGCACCCTCCTTCACCGGTGCGGCGATGATCGAGCCATCCACCGGTGGTGCAAGCGCGATCAGTCCGCCCTCGACGTCGATGATGCCACGCGCCACCGCGACCTTCCCGGCGGCGGCTGTGCTGGCTTTCCCCTCGGGTGCCTGCGCAGGTGCTTCGCTGGAACAGGCGCCGAGCAGCATCGCGGTGGACAGGGCCAGGCTGAGGGAAAGCAGGTGTGGGATCTTGGTCATGGGGCGGGCTCTACGGTTTCGTTCTGGCGGCGGTCGTCACGGACCATGCCGTCTTCCATGGCGATCACCCGATCGGCATGCCGGATCAGGCGCGGATCGTGGCTCACGCACAGCACCGTGGCGCCATGCGCGCGTGCGTAGCGATGCAGGATGTCGATCACGCGCTGGCCATTCTCGGCATCCAGTGCGCTGGTGGGTTCATCGGCGAAGATCAACGTGGGCGATTTGGCGAAGGCGCGCGCGACGGCCACGCGCTGTTTCTCGCCGCCGGACAACTGCGCCGGGCGCATGTGGCTGCGATGGGTCAGACCAACCTCGTCCAATGCCTTGCGTGCCAATGGCTCGCTTTCGCGGTTGCGCATGCCGCGATAGCCCAGCGGCAGCTGCACCTGCTCCAGCGCGGTCAGCGCCGGGAACAGATTGAAGCCCTGGAACACGAAGCCGACATGGTGCAGGCGGAAGCGCTCCACTTCACTGCGACTCATGTGGCCCACATCCTGGCCGAGCGCGTGCACGCGCCCCCCATCGGGCGCAGACAACCCGGACAGCAATGACAGCAGCGTGCTCTTGCCGCAGCCGGACGGGCCGGAAACAAGGGTCAGTTCACCGGGATAGATATCCAGCGACAGCCCGCGCAGCACCGGCACCTGCACATCGCCGGACATGAAACCTTTTTCCAGGGCGTCGGCCTGCAGGGTCGGGGCGACGGCGCGTGTAGAAGTCATCGGCCGGTCCTCAGCGCAGCAGCAACGATGGATCGGAGCGGACGACGCTGCGCACCGCCATGATGCTCGACAGCATGGCCATCACCGCGACCAGTGCCACGCAGCCAATGATGACCATCGGCGTCAGTTGCACCGGCACGCGCTGGGCCTGCGCGATCAGCAACACCGCGGTGCTGAACGCCGCCGCCAGCACCATGCCCGCACCACCGATCAACAATGCCTGCTCGAATACCACCCGCGCCAGCGCATAACGACCGGCACCGAGCGCATTGAGCGTGGCGTACTCGCGTACCGAACCGGCCACCACCGAAGCGAACGATTGATTGGTGATCACTGCGCCGACGAAGCAGACGATGACCGCCATGAACAACACTGCGATGCCGGCACCGGTATCGAACAGCCAGTACTGCTGCGAGCGACTGGCGAACGCCGGTGCGGTCCAGAACTCGACCGTTGTGGCCTGCCCCATCGACGCGGCCAGGCGATCACGCACGCCGTTGGCCAGGTCCGGCGAGCGCAGCCCCGCCACGAAATAGGTACTGCCCTCATGCGGGTCGGTACCGGCGATGGCACGTGCGGTATCCAGCGAGGCCAGCACGTTGACGCCACCGAGCCCACGCAGGCCCGGTTGTGCCGCGACCACACGCACCGCCTTGCCATTGATCCAGGCACGGTTGTGCTGCAGATCCACGCCCAGCGTATCCAGATCGGCGCTGTCGACGATCACCGCGCCTGGCTCGCGCAGCTGCGCGCGCAGGTCGGCGGGCAGAATGCGCGCGAACATCATCGCGTCATCCCGGGTGGATATACCGGACAGGTACACCGACACGTTGCCGGTGGCCTGCGCACTGGAGCGCCATTCGCCATCGACCCATTCGTAGGGCTCGACACGGCTGACATCCGGGTCCATGCGTAGATGACTTTCGACATCCGCGCTGATCGCATGGCCATAGTTGACGCTCTGGGTGCCAGGGAAACCGGCCCAGATATCAGCGGTGGACGCCTTTACGTAGATCGCGGCGGTGCCGAAGATGCCCAGCACCAACGCCGCCTGCACGATCAGCAGCACACCGGCGAAGCACATCGCCAGCACCACCGGCAGGAACCGGCGCCACTCATAGGCCAGGGTCTTGCGGGCCAGAGCAATCATTGCGACGCGTCCTCGGCTTCGACCGGCAGCGGTGCGCCACCGAGGGCGCGGTACAGCGAGGCGAACGCCAGCACGCGCGCACCTTGTGCGCCGATCAGGTCGGCCTGCGAAGCCAGTGCGGCACGCTGCGTGTCCAGCCCATCGAACTCACTGGACAGCCCAAGCTGCACCTGCCGCGCCTGACGCTTGAGCTGCCGGTCGGCCGCATAATTGGCGGCACGCAGCGACTGGATGCTGCTGTCCTGCCGGGCCAGGCTGCCGAGCGCGCCTTCCACTTCACTCACGCCTTGCAGTACCGCCTTGCGGTAGCCGAGCAGCGCGGCATCAAGTTGTTTGTCATCGGACTCGTATCGGGCACGACGCTGGCCCCAGTCCCACAACGGAATATCGATGTAGGGGCCGATTGAGGGGCTGGAATCGGAATTGGAACGCGCGTTCTGGGTGAGGTTGTACGCGTACAGGATGGAACCGCCCAGGCTCAACCTGGGGAACATCGCTGCGCGCGCGCCCCCCTTTTCTGCCGCCGCCTGCAACACCTCGGCCTCGGCCAGCAGGAGCTGCGGGCGGTGGCGCAGCAGGTCGGCCGGCACCTGCTGCAGCGAGAACGCACCCAGCTGCGGCGGCGTGCGGTAGGCGCTCCATGCGGGATCCGGTCCATCGCGCCCCAGCAGCAGCGCCAATGCACGCGCGGCACTGTCTGCGCTTTCCTTCGCCTGTGCCGTGGCGGCGCGCGTGGCGGCCTGCCGCGCACGCATGCGCTCCCGTTCGCCGGGTTCATCCAGCTGCAGGCGCTGCCGTACCAGGGCCAACTGCACAGCGCGCGCATCAATGGCCTGCTGCCTGTCCAGCAGATCCCACTGTGCCTGCGCGACGGTCAGATCCAGATAGCTGCGCACCACATCGGCAATCACGGCCACCTGCGCTGCGTCACGCAGCGCCTCGGCATTGCCGGTGGCCGCCTGCGCGCCCAGGCGCGCACTTTCAGCGGCACCAAACAGGCCGAGATCCCAGATCGCTTCGATACCTGCGTGGAAGTAGGTATCCACGGCGGCGGCATCCTGCACCTGCTTGGCGCTGGCGGAGATTTCCGGACGGAAGCGCGCGTCGGATGTTCCAGCCAGCAGATGCACGGCCTGCAGCCGCAGGCTGGCCTGCTGAAGGTCCAGGTTGCTGGCGATGGCCTGCTCTACCAGTGCGTTCAAGTGTGCATCGGCCAGCACTTTCCACCACTGCCGCGCATCGACTGCCACACCCTGGCCCGGCGGAGACTGCTGCCAGGTCGTCGGCGTGCGATCTGGCAGATCCGGCACCGGCACCGACATGCAACCTGCCAGCATCACGCTGGCAAGCAGGGCGCCGGCGCGCAGCGTGGCTGCTGCAGAGGAAGTGGTACGTCTGGCCACCCGCCCACCTTCGTGGAAAGAGAAGCCGTGGAGGCTACGCCGCGATTGTGGAGTGGACATGGAGAATCGGCAGGAGGTGCGTTACAGCGCGTATGCGGTGCACGCATTGCGAACCCTCGGCCTTTCCCCAGCCTTTCATCGCTGCCGCCAAACTGAACGCTGGACTGCCCGCGGGCCCTGCTGCACATTGGCGGCCCCACTCGGCCAGCAGGAAATCGGTTTGAAATCCCCCCTTGGGCGCATGGCCTGCCTCTTCACCGTACTGCTGGCCGTGGCCGCGCTTGCCATCGGACTGGCCACTCCGCTGGTGTCGAACCTGGCCATGTTGCTGATGGACAGGAGCAACTTCATACCCGAACAGTCGTCGATCTTTCTTTTCGAGCCCTACGTGATCAATGACGGCTCGTCGAACTACTGGCTGTATGGCATGGACCGCACCTACTACTACCACTTCACCTACCAGGCCGAAGTGCCCTATCTGTACATCGCGCGGAAGAACACCTGCCCGGGATTCGACCGCACGGACGTGCGCACCTGGTGCAGCGTGCGCAGGGGAACGCGCCGCTAGCGCGCAAACGAAAAACGCCCCCTTGCGGGAGCGTTTTTGCATATCTGGAGCGGGAAACGAGACTCGAACTCGCGACCTCAACCTTGGCAAGGTTGCGCTCTACCAACTGAGCTATTCCCGCAGATTCCGTTCAACCTGCGTCGAAGGAGCGCTATTGTGTCGGGATTGCTGCACGGCGTCAACAGAATTCTGCCGGCCTTTCACAGGCTGACGTTCAGCTTCTGGATCAGGCCCGTACGCCCCGCCGGTGGAAGTAGAGCTGCTCGGCGACCCGGCGGGTGACGGCACTATGCAGCAGTGCATTGACTGGCCAGTCGCACTGCAGCTGGTCCATCGCCCAGCGCAGCAGCCGCTTGCGGCGGAACGTGGGGGCCGCCCGACGGGCCACCTGCTCGGCTGGCGGCCCTTTGCCGCGCAGATGCAGGCCGATGGCATCACCTACCGCCCACCCATGGCGCCAGGAAGCGTGGATACCGCCGGCCGAGAGCGGTGAGACGGTACCCGCGGCGTCGCCGGTAAGGATCAGCCCCGGCGCGGTGATCGGGCCGTCCGGAAGGCCGCAGGGCACCAGGCCGGCGCGGGTGGCCGATGGACGCGCTGAAGGAGGGATACCGACGACATCACGCACCTGCGCGAGGAAACCATCGATGTCCGGCGGCCGTACCTGTGCCGGGTCATGACGCAGCGCCAACCCCACCTGCAGGCCGGTCGGGTTCTGTGCGACCCAGCCGATGTAGCCTGGTGCGAAGCGCTTGCTGACGAAGCAATGCAGTGCATCGCCCTGCGGCAACTGCAGGCCGGCAAACTCACGTTCGACGCCATGAAGATTGTCGCGCACCTGGCCAAGGCCGGTGCGCTGCGCAACACGCGAGCGTGCGCCATCGGCGCCGACCAGATAGACACAGCGCCCTGCCCCTTCCACCTGCCAGCCATCGCCACTGCGGCGGGCATCGGTGAAGGACTGCTGCAGGCGCAGATCCACCCCGTTCGCGCGCAGCTCGCTGGCCAGCCAGCGCATCAGGTTGGGCGTATCGGTGGTGAGGAAGTAATAGCCCGGTGCTGCCAGCAGCACGCTGCGCAGGTTCGGCGCATACAGGCGCACATTGGCGACGCGTTGCACCAGGTGTTCGGGCATGCGCCCCAGCCAGGTCTGCTCCATCGCCTCCTTCACCACGATGCCGGTGGTGTGCAGGCGTTCGCCGGGGTCGGCTTTGCGTTCAAGTACGCAGACGCGCAGGCCATATTGGGCAGCGGCCAGCGCGCAGGCGGCACCGGCGAAGCTGGCGCCGGCGATGACCACGTCGTGGTCGTGTGCGGAGGATTGATGAGGCATCGCGACATCACCTTGGGAACGAGGGATGCAGCATCGAACCTTCGCGTGGTGAGGCGATGGCGTGACGGTGAAGCGGGAATGAAGCGCGGGGCTGGCAAACGAAAAACGCCCCCTTCCGGGAGCGTTCTTCTTGAATCTGGAGCGGGAAACGAGACTCGAACTCGCGACCTCAACCTTGGCAAGGTTGCGCTCTACCAACTGAGCTATTCCCGCTTGGGAGGCGAAATTCTACCTGTTCCAGAGAGGGCGTCAAGCGGTTTTTTCAGGCACCTGCGGGGCGCCTGGCATTGCGTATCCACGCATGGCGTGGATGTACCGCTGTGTGGGGCTGCTGTAGTAGATCCACGCCATGCGTGGATGGATGCATCGATGGGGTCACAGCCCTTTCCTGCGGAAGGGTTCCGACCCCGGTACTCAGTTGCCCAGCTTCTTCTGCCGTGCCCGCTCGCGCGCAGCGCGCTCGTCGTCGCGCAGGCTCGGCCAGGCGGCATGCAGGTACTGCAGGCCCGACCACAGCGTCAGCACCGCGGCGATCGCCAGGGTCCAGTCACCGATGTGGAATACCGGCGGGCCCATCCAGATGTCGTTCACCGGTACGTTCGGTGCCACCGAGTACAGCAGGCACAGCAGCGCCACCATCTGTGCGGTGGTCTTGACTTTGCCGATCATCGCCACACGCACCTTCGCGCGCTGGCCCAGCTCGGCCATCCACTCGCGCAGCGCCGACACCGCGATTTCGCGCCCGACGATCACCGCCGCCCAGAACGCCATCCACGGCGTCGGGTGGCCCTGCACGATCAGGAACAGTGCCACTGCCACCATCAGCTTGTCCGCCACCGGATCGAGGAAGGCGCCGAACGCCGACTCCAGGCCGTAGCGGCGGGCAATCCAGCCGTCGAGCCAGTCGGTGATCGCGGCCAGGCCGAAAATCGCCGCCGATGCGAAGTTGGTCCAGGTGTAGGGCAGGTAGAACACCAGCACCAGCACCGGGATCATCACGATCCGCAACAGGGTCAGCCAGGTGGGCAGGGTCAACGTCATGCTGCTTTCTTCTCTCTCTACTCGGCCGGATCCGGCGTGGCCAACCCGTGCAGGTTAGCGTAGATGCGCGCTGCGAGGGCGTCATTGATGCCTTCGACCCTCGCAATTTCCGCTTCTCCGGCCGCTTTCAGGCCGATCAGGCCACCGAAATGCTTGAGCAGGCTGGCACGCCGGCGCGGGCCGATGCCGGGGATATCCTCCAGCTTGCTGGTCATCCTGGCCTTCTGCCGGCGTCCGCGATGGCCGGTGATGGCAAAACGATGCGCTTCATCGCGTACCTGCTGGATGAACTGCAGTGCAGGATTGGCCGCGCCCGGGCGCAGCTCGCGGCCATCGGGCATCACCAGCGCTTCGTGGCCGGCACGGCGCTCCACGCCCTTGGCCACGCCCACCAGCAGCACGCCCTCCACACCCAGATCGGCCAGCGCGGCCTGCGCCTGCGCCAACTGGCCGGCGCCGCCGTCGATCAGCAGCACATCCGGCAACACCCCCTGCTCTTCCACTGCACGACGGAAGCGACGGTCAATGGCCTGCCGCATGGCGGCGTAATCATCCCCCGGCTCGATGCCGCTGATGTTGAAACGACGGTACTGCGCGCGCACCGGACCGGCGGCATCGAACACCACGCAGGAGGCAACGGTGGCCTCGCCCATGGTGTGGCTGATGTCGAAGCACTCCACCCGCTTGACCGGTTCGGCCAGGCCCAGCATCTCGCGCAGCGCTTCACTGCGTGCGTGCTGGGCGGTGCGGCTGTTGATCTCCGTGGCAAGGGTCAGCTGCGCATTGCGGCTGGCCAGCTCGACGTAGCCGGCACGCTCACCGCGCACGTTCCATTTCAGCTGCACCTTGCGCTCGGCCGAAGCTGTCAGCGCAGAGGCGATCAGGTCGGCATCGGGAATCTCGCGGTCGAGCAGGATCTCGCGCGGCGGCTCGAACTCGACGTAGTACTGCGAGACGAAGGCTGCCAACACTTCGTCCGGGCTTTCTTCGCCATTGGTGCGTGGATGGAACGGGCGGGTGCCGAGGTTGCGACCATCGCGGAAGGCCAGCAGCATCACGCAGGCCTGTGAACCCTGCATGGCCACGGCCAGCACGTCCAGGTCAGCGGCGCGTCCATCCACGTACTGGCGGGTCTGCATGCTGCGCAGCGACGTGATCAGGTCGCGCAGGCGCGCGGCCTGTTCGAATTCCAGGGCTTCGCTGGCGCGCTGCATCTGCTCACCCAGTTCACGGGTGAGTTCATCACTCTTGCCTTCCAGGAACATCGCCGCGCGGCGCACCGATTCGGCGTAGTCGGCAGCCGGCACCAGTTCCACGCAGGGCGCGCTGCAGCGGCCGATCTGGTACTGCAGGCACGGTCGCGAGCGGTTGCGGAACACGCTGTCCTCGCAGCTGCGCAGCTTGAACAGCTTGTGCATCAGGTTCAGCGTTTCGCGCACGGCGGTCACGCCGGGGTATGGGCCGAAGTAACGTCCGGGTATCGCGCGTGGGCCGCGATGCACGGCAATGCGCGGCCAGTCTTCGCGGGTCAGCAGCACGTGCGGATAGGTCTTGTCGTCGCGCAGGGACACGTTGTAGCGCGGCGACAACGATTTGATCAGCTGGTTTTCCAGCAGCAGCGCTTCGGCTTCCGAACGGGTGACGGTTACATCCATGCGCACGATCTGCGACAGCATGGACATGATGCGCGCGTTCTTCGGGCTGCCGTTGAAGTAGCTGCCCACGCGGTTGCGCAGCGCACGCGCCTTGCCCACATACAACAGCACATCGTCGGCGGCGTACATGCGGTACACGCCGGGCGCGGTGCTCAACTGCGCCGCAAAGGCCTTGCCATCGAAGGCCGGGGCGGGAACATCGGTCATTCGCTGATCGGCACTTCGCTGAGTACGCCGCTGTCGGGATCGAATCGCAGCACGGCGTGGGCATCGGTTTCGGCAATCCATACCGCACCGGCACCGACGGTCAGGCCGGCCGGTCCGTGCAGGCGGCGTGGCAGTGGTTGCGTGGCCAGCTCGCCACCGCCCAGGCGCAGCATGCGCAGGCGGCCATTGCCGGTATCGGCGATCCACAACAACGGCGCATCCGGGCTCAACGCGATGGCCTGCGGGAACTGCAGGCTGGCCTGCGCACGCGGGCCGTCGTCTTCGCCGAAACGCCAGGTCCCCTGCCCGACCAGGGTCTGCACCAGGTCGCCACGCAGCTGCAGCGCACGGATGGAAGAGCCGAGCGCGTCTGCCGCGTACAGCACCTGCTGCACGACAGCCAGCGCGGTAGGCTGGGCAAAGGCCGCCAGGTGCCCGCTGCCATCGCGTTCGTCGATGGCACCACTGCCAGCGCGCCACTGCAGGCTGCGCTGACCGAGGTGATAGCTCCAGATGCGGTTGTCGCCGGCCATGGCGATATGCAGCTGGTTGTCGGCGATGGCCAGTCCGGTGGGATGATCGAGCGAAACCTGCCGTGGCTGCGCCACCGGCCCCTCCACCGGCGCCCCGGGACGACCGTTGCCGCAGAGGGTGTCGACCACGCCCGTAGCCAGGTTGATGCGGCGCACGGCGTGGTTGCCGGTGTCGGCCACGTACAGCGATTCGCGCTCCAGCACCAGCGCCTGTGGCCGGTGGAAAGCGGCCTCGGCCAGATTGCCGTCCATGAAGTCGGCGGTGCCCAGCCCGAACTGGCGCAGCACGCGGCCGCCATGGCTGCATTCCAGGATGCGATGGTGACCGCTGTCGGCGATGTACAGGCGCTCCTGGTTCACCGCCAGTCCCAGCGGGAAGCGCAACGGGTGCCGCGGCTCGGGGTGCAGTTCACTGCCACCGCGCGGGGGCGCCATCGGAGCGCCCTCGCAGAGGGCATTCAAGGCGCGCTCCAGCTCACCGGGCGCGCCCTGGCCGGTCAACCGCTGCTGTTCACGGCCCTGCGCATCCAGCAACACCATGGTGGGCCAGGCAGTCACGCCGAAGCGGCGCCAGCCATCCCAGTCGGCATCGAGCAGCACCGGCATGTTCAGGCCCTGCCGGCGCAGCAGCTTCAGCGCGGCGCTGGCATCCCGTTCGAAATCGAAACGCGGTACCTGCAGCACCAGCGGCTGCAGCTTGCCGGGATTGCGCGACAGCCATTGGCCGAATTCGGCCAACCGCTGCGCGCTCCAGGCCGAGGCCGCGTTGACGAACAACAGGGCCACCGGCCGACCGCGCAGTTCGGTGAGGGTGCAGGGCGCGGCATTGAGCCAGGCGGCGAACTCGGGCAGGTCCGGGACGGGCTGGATGTTCATGGCCCGATTATGCCGGAGTCGGCGTGATGCAACAGGCGTGCCACTGCACGCCCGGCGGCCTCGTCGACCAGCGACCACACCTGTTCGAAATGATCACTGCCGCCCGTGTAGGGATCAGGGATTGCCGGTTCGCCCTGCCCGCCCGACCACGGCAGGTACAGCGCAAGGCGCTCACGCTGGGCCGGCGTCGCAAGCCGAGCCGCATCGCGCAGGTTGGCCTCATCGGCGCACAGGACCCAATCGAAGGTATCGAAATCCTGCGCCTGCAGCTGGCGCGCACGCAGGCCACGCAGATCCACGCCGTGCCCGGCGGTACAGGCGATGGCGCGCCGGTCCGGTGGCTGGCCCACATGCCAATCGCCGGTGCCGGCCGAATCGACCTGCACCCGCCCCGCCAGCGGCGAGGCCTGCAGGCGGGCGCGCAATGCGCCCTCGGCCATCGGCGAACGGCAGATGTTGCCGAGGCAGACGACCAGCAGCTTCATCGCGGTGCCAGCGTCTGCAGCAGCGCTTCAGCCCGCTGCAGGTCTTCAGGGGTGTCGATGCCCGGCGGGAAGGGCTCGGGCGAGATCGCCACGGCAATCGGGTAGCCGGCTTCCAGCACGCGCAGCTGCTCCAGCGACTCCACCTGTTCCAGCATGCCCGGCGGCATCGACGCGAACTGCTGCAGGAAGCCGGCGCGGTACCCATAGATGCCGATGTGGCGCAGCCACTGGTGACCGTCCGGGAGCGTGTCGCGGCTGCGCGCGAAGCCATCGCGGTGCCAGGCGATCGGCGCACGGCTGAAGTACAGGGCCTCGTTGCGCACGTTGCGCACCAGCTTGACCACGTTCGGGTCGAACAGGGTATGCGCATCCTCGACCGGCGTGGCCAGGGTCGACATCGGCGCGCTGCCATCGACCAGCGCCGCCGCCACCGCGCGGATGCCCGCGGCCGGGGCGAACGGTTCATCGCCCTGCAGGTTCACCACCACGGTGTCGTCGGCCCAGCCGGCAATGCGCGCGCATTCGGCCAGGCGATCGGTGCCGGATGCATGCGAGGCGGCCGTCATGGCCACCTTCACTTCGGCCAGGCCAGACAGCGCATCGGCAATGCGCGCGTCGTCGGTAGCGACCCAGACCTCCTCAGCACCTGCCACCAGCGCACGACGGGCCACATGCAGCACCATGGGGTCTTCCCCCAGCAGGCGCAGGGGCTTGCCCGGCAGCCGCGAAGCGGCATAGCGGGCCGGGATGGCAACGACGAAATCGGTCATGCGGGCGGTACTCGGCAGGCGCGATACAGCAGGAATGCGGTCGGCGGCGCGCGTTTGCAAGCGCCGCGCCACCGCTCAGTTCGGTCGCAGCTTGTCCAGGCGGTCGGTCAACGCGACCCAGAACGCGGCGGGCATTTCCGCGCGCAGCGGCACGGCGAAATACCAATCGTTGGCGAACGCGCGGCACTTCACCGCATCCTTCTCGGTCATCAACACCGGCAACTGGCTGCCGAAGGACAGATCCTGCGGCTGATAGACCTGATGGTCCGCGAAGGCATGCGGCACCACGCCGATGGCGCGGGCGCGCAGCATGGCGAAGAAGCGCTGCGGATGGGCAATGCCGGCGACGGCGTGCACGCGCTGGCCTGCGAAGTACGAAAGCGGGCGCGCACGGCCACCGGCCAGCGGCTGTGCGCTGTCGATGTGCAGGGCCATCGGCCATTGGCCGAAGCCGCAGGCCTGGGCGGCCGTCGCTTCGTCGGCCTGGCCGAGATTGACGACACGGAAATCGCATTCGGCAGCGCGGCTGACCGGCTCGCGCAATGGGCCGGCCGGTATCATCCGGCCGTTGCCATAGCGGCGCTCGGCGTCGACCACTTCGATCTCGATGTCACGCGCCAGCCGATAGTGCTGCAGGCCGTCATCGCACACGATCACATCGCAGCCTGCGGCGATCAGGGCCTTGCCTGCAGCCACCCGGTCGTTGTCCACGCGCACCGGCACGCCGGTCTTCCAGGCGATCAGCACCGGTTCGTCGCCGCCCAGCGCGGTCGGCGTATCGGCTTCCACCCACCGCGGCTTGTCCGCTTCTTCGCGGCCGTAACCGCGGCTGGCCACTCCCGGTTTCCAGCCTGCCGCACGCAGGCGTTCGACCAGGGCGATGGTCAGCGGGGTCTTGCCGGTGCCGCCGGCAGTGATGTTGCCGACCACGATGACCGGCACCGGCAGCGCATGGCGCTTGCGCCAGCCGCGCCGATACAGGCGCCGGCGCAGCGCGGTGACACCCGCATACAGCGGGGCCAGCAAGCGCATGGGCCAGGGCGCCGGGCTGCCGTCATACCAGTACGAGGGGGTCTGGGTACCTTTGCCCGCCATCAGTCCTGCCTTTCGCGGAACTGCATGTTGTGCAGATGCTGGTACAGCCCACCCATCGCCAGCAGTTGCTGGTGCGTGCCGCGTTCAACGATGCGGCCATGGTCCATCACCAGCACCTGGTCGGCATGCTCGATGGTCGACAGGCGGTGCGCGATCACCAGGGTGGTGCGCTCGGGCATCAGCCGCTGCAGGGCATCCTGCACCAGACGCTCGGATTCGTTGTCCAGCGCGGCGGTGGCCTCGTCCAGGATCAGGATCGGTGCGTCGCGCAGGATCGCGCGGGCAATCGCCAGGCGCTGGCGCTGGCCGCCGGACAACAGCGCGCCATTCTCACCCACCGGCGTCTGCAGCTGCTGCGGCATGCGGGCAATGAACTCCCATGCGTTGGCGGCCTCGGCCGCGGCGCGGATCTGCTCCTCGGTCGCCTCCATGCCGTAGGCGATGTTGGCGGCGATGGTGTCGTCGAACAGCATGACCTTCTGCCCGACCATGGCCACCTGCCGGCGCAGATCGGCCAACGGATAGTCATCCAGGGCCACGCCGTCGAGCAGGATGCGCCCGCCGTTGGGCTCGTAGAAGCGCGGCACCAGCCGGATCAGGCTGGTCTTGCCGCTGCCGGAGCGGCCGACGATGGCAGTGACCGTGCCCGGCCGGGCGACAAAATTGATGTCTTCCAGGGCAATGCCGCTGTCCTCGCGGTAACGCAGCATGACGTGCTCGAACGCGAGTTCGCCGCGCACACGCTGCACGCTGTGCGTGCCCTGGTCGCGCTCGACCGGCATGTCGATGATGCCGAACAGACGCTCGGCCGCGGCCACACCGCGCGAAATCGAAGTCTGCACGCTGGTCAGGCGGCGCAGCGAAGGAATGATGGCCATCATCGAGGTCATCAGGCCCATGAACTGGCCTGCATTGAGCTTGCCGGCCAGCGCTTCGCGGGTGGCGACCCAGACGATCACCGCCAGTGCCAGTGCGGCCAGGAACTGGACCACGCTGGAGGCGGCGGCACGGGTAACCTCCACCTTCATGTTCAGTGCCAGCATGCGGTTGGCCAGGCGCGAGTAGCGCGAGATCTCGTGCTGCTGGGTGCCATGCACCTTCACTTCCTGCTGCGCGGCCAGCGACTGCTCGGCGGTCTGCGCCATCGTGCCCATGCCGTCCTGGATGCCGCGGCTGATGCGCCGGTAGCGCTTGCCCACGTAGGACACGATCACGCCGATCAGCGGCACCACCACCAGCATGGCCAGGGTTACCTTGACGCTCATCTGCAGCATCACCGCGAGCATCGCGATGATGGTCAGGGTGTCGGCCACCACGGTCTTCAGTGCATCGGCGCTGGCCTGGGTGACCTGCTCGGTATCGAAGTTCAGGCGGCTGACCATCACCGGCGTCGCTTCGGCATCGAAATGCGAGGACGGCAGGTGCAGGTACTTCTGCAGTACCTGCTCGCGCAGGTCACGGACCACGCTGCGGCCGGTCTTGGCCAGGGTGTAATCACTGACCCAGGTGGCCACGCTGCGCATCAGGAACAGCCCGAGGATGGTCAGCGGCAACACCACGGCCGCACGCGGCTGCGGGTCGACGAAGCCGTCATTGACCAGCGGTTCCATCAGCTTGGTGAAGTGATAGCCGGCCAGGGCCTCGACCACCATGGCGATCACCGCCGCCACCATGAATACCCAGTAGGTCCGGGTATACCCCAGCAGACGTTTGTAGATCGGCCACACCGGCGCGTGATGGGAACTCATGGACGCACCTCTGGCGCTGTTGCAATGGCGATACGACGGAAACCGAGCTGGCCCAGCGCATCCTGCGCGGTGACCACGGCCTGGTAAGGGGTGCGCGCGTCGGCGCGCAGCAGCACGGTCTGCTCGCGGTCGCTGCCGGCGACGGCGGCAATGGTCTGCTTGACCGATTCGACATCGCTGCGCAGCACTTCCTGGTCATTGACGAAGTAGCGGCCATCGGCGTTGATCAGCACGCTCAGCGAACGCGGCGGCTCGTTGGTCTGCTGCTGGCTGGCCGTCGGCAGCTGCACCTGCAGGGTCGAACGTGCGTCGAAGGTGGTGGTGACCACGAAGAAGATGATCAGCACCAGGATGACGTCGATCAGCGGCACCAGATCGATATGCGGTTCATCCTGGGATCGGTCGTTGCCGATACGCATCGATCAGGCCTTTGCCGTGGCAGCGGAGGCAGCGCGCGCGGCCGGGGCCGGCGTCATCACCCCGGGGCGACCGTCCAGCGTATCCAGCAATGCGCTGGCCTCCTGCTCCATCTCCACCACGTAACCGTGGATGCGGCCCTTGAAGAAGCGGTGGAACATCAGCGCCGGGATCGCCACGATCATGCCGGTGGCGGTGCAGACCAGCGCCTTGCCGATGCCGCCGGCAAGCTGGTTCACATCGCCCACGCCGTGGTCGAGGATGCCCAGGAACATCTGGATCATGCCGACCACGGTGCCGAGCAGGCCCAGCAACGGACCGGCCGAGGCGATGGTGCCCAGCGCGTTGAGGAAGCGCTCCATGCGGTGCACCAGGTGGCGACCGGTGTCTTCGATGCGCTCGCGGATCTGGTCGCGCGGGCGGTTGCGCGCTTCCAGCGCGGCCGCCAGCAACGCACCCAGCGGCGAATTCGCGCGCAGGGTCTGCAGGTGTGCCGGGTCGAGCTTGCCGCGCGCGGCCCAGTTGCGCACTTCCTGGCCCAGGCCAGGTGGCAGCACCTCGTTACGCCGCAGGGACCAGAAACGCTCCAGGACGATCGCCAACGCCAGTACGCCCAACAACAGCAGCGGCACCATCGGCCAGCCACCGGCCTTGACCAGTTCCCACACGTTTCAACCCTCCGGCCCAACGGCCGCTTGTTCGATCGGCGATAGGATAGCAGCCGACCGCGCCCGCCCAGCGGCATCCCACCACCGGGCGCTGTGGATACGCTGTTCACGCAGCTGCAGCCCTTGTGCGCCAAGCCATACGCGGATGGCCCCGGATTCGGCGGTGGACAGTACTTCGGCGCCAGCGGCCTGCCAGCGCTGCACTACATCACGCCTGGGGTGGCCGAAGCGGTTGTGGTGCCCGGCCGACACCAGTGCGAGCCGCGCCCCGACCGCCCTCACCCAGCCCGGGCTGGAACTGCCGCCGCTGCCGTGGTGGGGCACCAGCACCACGTCCGCCCGCAGTGCGCTGCCGGCGCCCTGCAGCAGGGCCTGCTCGCCATGCCTGCCGACATCTCCCGGCAGCAGCGCCACCCCGTGCGCACCTGCAATCCGCAGCACGCAACTGGCCTCGTTGTCACCGCTGCCGGTGCCTGCATCCCTGGGTGGGGACGGATGCAGCACCTGGAAGTCGACGCCATCCCATTGCCAGCGCAGGCCCTTCTGGCAGGCAACGGCGCCGGCAATCGCCGCACCCGGCGGCGCCAGCACCTCCATGTCCGGAAGCTGCCTGCGCACGGCGGCAAGGTTTCCGCTGTGATCCAGATGGTCATGGCTGATCATCACCCGCTGCGGCGCAGCCTGCCCCAATGCACGCAGGGTCGGCACCAATATGCGCTCGTCCCCGCCGCTGCCTGCCGGCGGCCCCACGTCGTACCAGAGCGCATGACCGGCCGTGCGCAGCAGCACCGCCGTTCCCTGGCCGACATCGTGCACCACCAGTTCGAACTCACCCTGCTGCGGCACCGATCGCGCCGGCCACAGCAGCGGCAGGCACAGCAGTGAGCCGGCAATCCCCGCACCGGCGCCCCGCGGCAGCAACCACCAGAACACCCCTGCCAGTGCCGCCGGCAAGGCCCAGGACGGACCTTCCGCCAACCACCACATGGCCTGCGGATGCTCGGCCACCGATTGCAGCGGTTGCCAGCTGAGCTCGAACAGCCAGGCCGCCGCACGCCACGGCCACTGCCCCGCGCCGCCATGCAGCACCTCCAGCCCGGTTCCCAGCAGCGCCAGCGGCACTACCAGCAGGCTCCACAGCGGAATGACCGGCAGGTTCACCAGCGGCCCCAGCCGCGCGGTGCCACCAAACAGCGCCACCGCCAGCGGCAACAGCGCGACACTGGCCACGCCCTGTGCGGCCAGCGCCGCGCGCAGCATCGCGGCCACGCCCTTGGGCTGGCTCTGTGGCAGGCACCACAGCAACCACAGCACGCCGCCGAAACTCAGCCAGAAGCCGGCGGACAGTACCGATAGCGGTGCGGGCAGCAGCATCGCCAGCGCGGCCAGCGACAGCCCCTGCACGACCGGCACCGGACGGCGGGCGCTGCGCGCGAGCGCCACCACCGCGATCATCAACGCGGTGCGCACGGTAGGCAGCTCGCTGCCGGCGATGACGGCATAGCCGGCTGCGGCCAAGGCGGCAACACACGCCGCCGCCTGCGGGCGCGGGCAGCGGCTGGCGAGCGCCGGCCAGCATCGCCAGAGACTTGAACACAGCAAGGCGGCGAAACCGGCGACCAGACCCACATGAAAGCCGGAAATGGCGATCAGGTGGGTCAGGCCCAGTGCACGCAGCTGCGACCAATCGGTGTCGGACAGGCCGCGCGTATCACCCAGCGCCAACGCCTGGATGAAGCGCGCCGAGGGACGTGCGATCTGCGCGGCGATGGTTGCGCTGGTGCGCTGCCGCCAGGCCAGCAGCCCGTGGGCCGGGCGCAGTTCGCGGTTGTCGGCGATATCGCGCACGCTGGCGCTGCCCGCCTCGCCGCGCAGCAGCGCATGGCGCTCGCCATCGAAGCCGCCGGGGTTGATGCGTGAGCGGGGCGGCCGCACGCGCAGCGACAACGTCCAGTGAGCGCCAGCCCACAGCCGCTGCCGTTGATCCATCGCACCGTCGGCGTCGCTGCGCCGCGGCGCATGCCACACCACCTGCAGCCGTTTTCCCTGCAGGGTCGGGATGTCATCGCACGCATCGACGCGGAACTGGAAGCGGGTGTATCCCGTTCCCTGCCTGGGCAGATCGACAATCCGGCCGTGAACCATGACGTTGCGGACGCCCGTCCCGGCCGGCATCTGCGCCTGCAGCGCCCAGTGTCCGTGGCAGCCGGTCCAGGCCAGGCCGAACAGCAACGCGGCCATCGCCCGTCCACGCCAGCGCGTCACCCACGCCACGGCAGCGGCGCTCGCGGCCGATACACACAGCCACACGGGCGGCAGCACCGGCAGCAGCACACACGCCAGTGCCCCCACGACCAGGCCGGCAGCACACGCAGGGCCAAGCAGGGAGGGCGGAGTCTGATCGGCAGCCATCGCCGCAGCCTGCCCGGCACCGGCGTGCCCTCACCATCAGGCAATCCCGCACGGCGCTGTCAGCCCCCCGGGCGACGCACGCTGCCGCGATGGAAGTTGACCCTGAAACTGGCCCCGCCACCGACCGCCTCACCCACGCTGACGGTGCCGCCGTGGTGCTGCACGATCTCCTTCACCAGGTGCAGGCCCAGGCCACTGCCGCTGCCGGCCGCACGCAGGCGATGGAACGGTTCGAAGATCGCCTCGCGGTCGCCCACCGGTACGCCGGCGCCCTGGTCGCTGACCTCCAGCAGGCCGAGCGCATCCAGGCGCACGCAGATGGTGCCGCGGCCGCCGCCGTGGACGATGGCGTTGTGCACCAGATTGGCAAGCACCCGGCCCAGCGCAAGCCCGTCGCCATGGATCCATACCGGTGTTTCCGGTGCGTCCACCTCGAACCCATATCCGGCGCCGACCACCAGGGGCGCCAGATCGGCAGCGGCTTCGCGCACCACATGCGCCAGGTCCAGACGCTGCAGCGCGGCGACGTTGCGGTCCAGACGCTGCAGGTCCAGCAGGTGTTCGGCGACGTTGCCGAGCCGGGCCACGTCGGTCAGCAGCTGCGATTTCAGTTCGCCCTGCGGCAACTGCGACAGGCGCGCCTGCACCACCGCGATCGGCACCCGCAGTTCATGCGCGGCATCGGCCAGGAATTTGTCACGTGCCGCGTAGCCCTGCTGCACCTTGTCGATCGCATCGTTGAACGCCTCGACCAGCGGTGCGACCTCGGTCGACACCAGCTGTGCATCCAGGCGCGCACCTGCTTGCCCGATATCCAGTTCCTTGGCCTGCTGCGCGGATCGGCGCACGCCACGCATGGCGCGATGGATCACCGTCGGCATCACCAGCAGGGTGATCACGATCAATGGCAGGAAGAACCACAGGCCGATCAAGCGCAGAACCATCAGTGCGCCATCCAGCAGGCCGCCCTTCGGCGCCCCGCCCACCATCACGGTGATGCGGCGCCCGCCCTCGTTGCGGATCATCACCCGGGCCACGTCCAGGTAGGGCGGCACCAGCGAGCCGAGTTCCGAGGCCCCCAATGTCGGCAGACGCGCAAGCAGCGGGGCATGGATGGCAGGCAGCGTACCGCGCTGCAGCCATGCGCCCCGGTCATCCACTGCCGCGAACCACAGGTTGCCACCTGCGCGCGCATCGAGTTTCTGCCAGCGCGCCTCGTCCAGCACCAGCCGGCCGCCCTCGCTGTGCACCGCATTGGCCATGTCCTCGGCCATGAACATGTCCATGCCCCAGGTGTCCTTGTCACCCCAGGTCAGGATCAGCGCGACGACGGCAAACAGCACCGTGAAGGCCTGTGCCAGGAACAGGCGCCATGCCAGGCCGAGGGTGATCGAACGGATCGGTCGCGCCATCTCAGGCCTCCGCCAACAGATAGCCGACACCGCGGATCACATGGATCTCCACGCCTGCGCCGGCCTGCTGCAGCGCCTTGCGCAGCTTGGAAATATGCGCATCCAGTGCATTGGATTGGATCTCATCATCAAAACCATAGACCGCCGCCTCCAGCGCGCTGCGCGTGACCGTGCGTCCCTGGCGCATGGCCAATGCCTGCAGCACCAGCACCTGCCGCCGTGGCAGCGCGACCGGTGTTCCGTCCACCTGCGCCTGCAGCGACTCGAAATCAAACTCCAGCCGGCCCAGCCGCAGCCGCGGGGTCACCATCGCCGAGGGCCGCCGTGACACCGCACGGATGCGCGCCATCAGCTCCTCGATTGCCACCGGCTTGACCAGATAGTCGTCGGCACCCACATCCAGGCCTTCCACCTTGTCCGACAACCTGCCCTTGGCGGTCAGCATGATCACCGCCAGATTCGGGCGCAGCGCACGTGCGGTCGCCACGAACGCCACGCCGTCGCCATCCGGCAGCTGCCGGTCCAGCAGCATCAGCTGGTGCACCGGCTCGCGCAGGGCCAGCGCCGCCTCGGCCAGGCTGCCGACCACATCGGCAACCACCCCCTGGCGCTCCAGCCCGGACTGCAGGGCGCGGGAGAGATCAGGATCATCTTCGACCAGGAGGATGCGCATCGGGGGCTCGGCTACCGGAAACGGTGCCGATCATAGTGCCTTCGGCGTGCAAGTGGCGGCGATGCCGGTAGATTGCGCCCGCGCAATGTTCCGACAATGTTGTGCGCGCAGCATGCATCGTCATTCCTGCAACCCAGTCCATCGATGCCTTCTCTGTCCCCCACCCTGCTGCGCCCGCTGCTGTGCACCGTCGTTCTTTCTTCGCCGCTGCTGGCCAAGGCCGAGGAGCAGGCACCTGGCGTGCAGGCCGGCATCACCTTCGGCGCCACCACCGGCGCCTACGCCCATTACGACGACAAGCCGCTGCTGCTGCCGGCACTTTCCTGGCAGGGCAAGCGCTTCTTTGCCAGCCCCGGCTCGCTGGGCATGAACCTCTACAAGGCCGATGGCCTGCGCCTGTCGGCCGTGGTCACGCCCTACACGCTGCGCTTCAAGACCGACGATGTGAACGATCCGCAGCTGCGGCTCCTGCACAGCCGGCAGATGTCGGCGATGGTCGGCGTCAATGCCGAGTACAGCGCCGACTGGGGCGCGCTGGCGGCCAGCGTGAAGCGTGAAGTGAGCGGACACGGCGGCGGTATTGAATCGAGCCTGCACTACAGCTATCCGATCCAGGCCGGCCGCTTCACCTGGGTGCCGCGGGTGGGCGTGGTGCATTCAAGCGCGCGCCTGCTCGACTACTACTACGGCATCAGCGATGAAGAATCCCGGCGCTCCGGCCTGGCCGCCTACGCGCCTGGCAGTGCGACCTCGCCGAGCCTGCAGATTGCCGTCAGCACGCCGTTGGGCACCAAGTGGCGCGCCACCGGCGTTGTCGCCAACCAGTGGTTTGGCGATGCCGTCGAAGACAGCCCGATGGCACGACGCAGCAGCCAGACATCGGCCTTCATCTCGTTGATGCGCACGTTCTGACCGAACCTGCATCCGCCCCACCGACAACAAGGATCCCGCATGGCCGCCGCCTCCCCCACCGCCGATGCCCAGGCGATCCTGCGCGCGCCTGATCTGGACAGTGCCGAGCAGGTCTATCTGGGCCTGCTGCCGGACCGGGACCACGTGGATGCACTGACCCGCAGCGCGCTCGGCCTGTCGCGCGCTGCCGATGCTGCGCGTGGTTACGCGCTTTCGATGACGCTTGTCGGGCTGCGCCTGCAGGAACTGGAGATGGGCGAGCCGGGTGCGGCCGAACACCGGCAGGCAACGCTGCGCAGCCTGCGCCAGGTGTTCGCTGCTGCGTGAGCAGCGTGCTCAGCGGTAGGTGGACCAGGCCAGCAGCGCGGACAACAGCGCAACCCACACCACGGCCTTGAAGGTGCCTTCCAGCATGTTGCCACCGAACAGCAGTTCGATGATCGGGTTCGGGCGCGAAACGGGAGCGTGGTCACTCATGGTGAATCCTCTGGGTTTGTGAACTGCATCACTGCGCGGCGACACGGCAAGCATGCTGCCCGCGCTCCGGTCACAAATGATACGAAAGCTTAACAACCCTGCCGTCAATTGCGGTATGTTCGGTTCAACGCTGCGTTCAAGGATGATCGATGCTCAAGCGCGTCCTGTTTCCTGTAGTCGCACTGCTTCTGGCCGCATTGGTCATCCTGCTTTCCTGGCAGAACCGCCAGCTGCGGCAGATCAACGAACAGATGGCAGCACAGCTGCAACAGACCCAGCTGGATGCGCATGGCCTTGCCCCTGGCACACGTCCTGACCTGCTGACGCTGCGAACAACGCAGCAGACCCATGTCGATATCGGCGGCCCACGTGCCGTTCCGCAGATTCTCTACTTCTTCTCCACGGCCTGCCGTTATTGCCTGGCCTCGGTGCCGCAGCTGCAGCAGATCGCCGCTGCGCGCGGCAACGCCGAACTGGTGGGCGTCGGCCTGCCTCCGTACGACCAGCTGGCCGATTACGCCGGCAAGCACGCGTTGCAGTTCCCCATCGCCATCGACAGCGAGGGCGAAGTGTCCAAGCGCTATCGCGCCACGCTGACACCGATGCTGATGGTGCTCGCCGCAGACGGCAGCATCGCCTACAAGCACGTCGGCCAGCTCGACGCAGAGACGGTCACCGCCGTCGCCTTTGCAATGAATCCGGGAAGCCACACCAACTGAAGGAGATACACATGATCGGGAAGAAAACGCTGTTCTCGTCCGTCGCCGGTATCGTCATCGTTGCTGCAATGTCATTCGGTGCCGCGCAGGCATTCGCCACGCCGGTGAAGACCGGCTTCGCACCGGGCTGCGTGGACACCCCCGGGTGCATGTTCGGCGGCAACGGCCGTGCCGGCGGCACGCGGATCTGCTGCGTCGCCAACTGAGCCTGCTTCGACACCGCCCCGCAAGCGGTGAGCTCATGTTCCATCGCCACTCCAAGGAGATACACATGATCGGAAAGAAAAAACTGTTCTCGTCCATTGCCGGCATCGTGGTTGTTGCCGCGATGTCATTCGGTGCTGCGCAGGCATTCGCTACCCCGGTGAAGACCGGTTTTGCGCCAGGCTGCAAGGAGCATCCGAGCTGCCCCTACGGCAATGCCGGCTCGCACGGTCTGCTGGTCTGCTGCGATCCCATGTGATTCGGCCGCTGTAGCGTTCGCTGGGTGACCTGGCCCTCGGCTTCCCGGCCAATCGGGGCACCTGCGGACCAACGCGCCGGGCCGTCTTCGCAGGCGGCCCGGCCGCTTTTGGGGCCATGCCTGGCCCTGCGTGCTGCCCACGCCGCCGATTCATCCTCGCAGATGGCACTTGGCGCACGCTTTTCCGGTCTTCGTCGCATGCCGGTTTCACCCTGCAGGCCGCAGTGACACGCTGAACTCCCTTCTCCGGAGCACCGTGCCATGCCGATGCTTGCCCTGCTGCTGTTGATGGCTGGCCTGTGCGACCGCAGCGCCAGCACCGGGAGCGACGCCCTGCGCATGCAGATCCAGCAGGCCGATGCGCAACGCGCCGCTGGTGCACCTGCGCTGGATCAACAGGCCGCGACACGCATCGTGCGACTCAGCACCGATCGCGTGCTGCGCCTGGCCCGGAGTCATGTGCAGGACAAGCCGGTCGCTGGGTTGCAGGGGCAGGCGCACATGCAAGGCCTGATGCAACTCTGGCAGCACATCGATGGCAGATGGCAACTGCAGCGCACGGTGAGTATCGAACAGCGCGACTGATGACGGCCCCCCGGGCCTGCGGGAAACAGGTCGAATCGCAGGCACAAAAAAACCGGCGCAGGGCCGGCTTTCGTCGTGTCCACCGCTCCCGTCGTTGCCGGAGCCGGTGGTGGGCGGTACAGGGTTCGAACCTGTGACCCCTACCATGTCAAGGTAGTGCTCTACCGCTGAGCTAACCGCCCAAATATCCCGTGCAGCCCGCAGGCTGATGCTTCTACGTAAAAACCCGGCGCCAGGGCCGGGCTTTTCTGTTCACGAACGCCCCTCGGCAGGGACTTCGTGGTGGGCGGTACAGGGTTCGAACCTGTGACCCCTACCATGTCAAGGTAGTGCTCTACCGCTGAGCTAACCGCCCGTTGTTGCCTCTGAACCTGCGCGTTTGCGCCGGTGCAGGCCGCGTATATTACGGATGCCGGCCGCCAAGCGCAATACTCTTGTGAAGAAAAGCCACGCCGGCCCGTTCAGCCCAGGCTGGCCTCCTTCAGCTGCCTGATCTGATCACGCACGCGCGCGGCATCCTCGAATTCCAGATCCTTGGCGTGCTGGTACATCTGCTGCTCAAGGGACTTGAGGCGGGCAGCCAACTGCGCCGGGCTGAGCGAACGGTAATCGGCAGCGTCCTCGGCCACACCCGGCCTGCCCTTGCCTTTGCCCTTCCGGGATTCCTTCTCGGCAGCATCGGAGCGCGCACCTTCCAGCACATCGACAATCGGCCGCGCCACCGAGCGCGGGGTGATGCCGTGCTCCAGGTTGTACTCGACCTGCTTGGCGCGACGACGGTCGGTCTCATCGATCGCCGCCTGCATCGAACGGGTGATCTTGTCCGCATACAGGATCGCCTTGCCACGCACGTTGCGGGCCGCACGACCGATGGTCTGGATCAACGAACCGGTGGACCGCAGGAAGCCTTCCTTGTCGGCATCGAGGATCGCCACCAGCGAGACCTCCGGCATATCCAGGCCCTCGCGCAGCAGATTGATGCCGACCAGCACATCGAACTTGCCCAGGCGCAGGTCACGGATGATTTCCACGCGCTCGACGGTATCGATGTCCGAATGCAGGTAGCGCACGCGGATGCCGTGCTCGGTCAAGTACTCGGTGAGATTCTCGGCCATGCGCTTGGTCAGGGTGGTGACCAGCACGCGGTCGCCGGCCTTGATGCGCTCGTTGGCCTCGCTCATCAGGTCATCCACCTGGGTGCCGACCGGGCGGATCTCCACGATCGGATCGATCAGGCCGGTCGGGCGTACCACCAGCTCGGCGATATCCTCGCCTGCCTCGCGGTACTCGTAGGGCCCTGGCGTGGCAGACACGTAGATGCTGCGCGGGCAGCGCGCCTCCCATTCCTCGAAACGCAGCGGGCGGTTGTCCAGCGCCGAGGGCAGCCGGAATCCGAACTCCACCAATGTTTCCTTGCGTGACCGGTCGCCCTTGAACATGGCACCGATCTGCGGAATGGTCACGTGCGATTCGTCGATCACCAGCAGCGCATCGGCCGGCAGGTAATCGAACAGGGTCGGCGGCGGCTCGCCGGCGTTCTTGCCGGTCAGGTGCCGCGAGTAGTTCTCGATGCCGTTGCAGAAGCCCACTTCGGCCATCATCTCCAGATCGAACTGGGTACGCTGCGCCAGGCGTTGCGCCTCCACCAGCTTGTTCTGTGCGTACAGCTGCTCCAGGCGTTCCTTCAGCTCGACCTTGATGGTCTCCACTGCCGCCAGCACCCGTTCCCGCGTGGTTGCGTAGTGGGTCTTGGGGTAGACGGTGAAGCGCATCAGGTTGCGCATGGTCTCGCCGGTGAGCGGGTCGAACATGGTGATCTTCTCGACCTCGCCATCGAACAGCTCGATGCGCAATGCCTCGCTGTCCGACTCTGCGGGAAACACGTCGATCACTTCGCCACGCACGCGGAAAGTGCCGCGCTGCAGTTCGTACTCGTTGCGCGTGTACTGCAGCTGGGTCAGGTGGTTGATCAGGTCGCGCTGGTCGATGCGCTCGCCCTTGGACAGGATCAGCCGCAGCGAAAGATAGTCTTCCGGCGCACCCAGGCCGTAGATGGCCGACACCGTCGCCACCACGATCGCATCCGGGCGCGACAGCAGGGTCTTGGTCGCGGCCAGGCGCATCTGCTCGATGTGCTCGTTGATCGAGCTGTCCTTCTCGATGAAGGTGTCCGACGAGGGCACGTACGCTTCAGGCTGGTAGTAATCGTAATAGCTGACGAAATACTCCACCGCGTTGTGCGGGAAGAACGCCTTGAACTCGCCATACAGCTGCGCCGCCAGCGTCTTGTTCGGCGCCATGATCAGCGTCGGCTTCTGGATCTGCTGGATGACGTTGGCGATGGTGTAGGTCTTGCCCGAGCCGGTCACGCCCAGCAGGGTCTGCTTGGCGACGCCGGCCTCGAAGTTGCTGGTCAGCTTGGCAATGGCATTGGGCTGGTCGCCCGCCGGCGAATACGGCGAGACGAGTTGAAAACTGTCGCTCATGGTGTTGCCAGTTCCCGGGGAGTGTGAGTATACGAGGAGGTCGGTGACGGACGGCTGAGGGTCGTTCCGAGGCAGGTCGGCGGCGTTCACCGATGGGGACTGCGCCGGGAAAGGTTCAGGGTCGACAAGACGTCCCCTGCAGGCCATCTGCCATGCCCCCGTACGACACCCTCACCCAGCGTCCCTCCGGTTACACCCTGCTGCAGCTGCTGATGGCCATTGTCGTGGCCGGCATCCTTGCTGCCCTCGCCTTCCCCACCTTCCAGTCGTTGCGGGACCGGATCGCGTGCGATTCTGCACGGTTCCAGCTGCTCTCGGCCTTCGCCACAGCACGCAGCACCGCGCTGAGCCGCCGGCAGATCGTCAGCGTCTGCGCCAGCGCCGACGGGCAGCAGTGCATCCAGGACTGGAGCCGCGGGTGGATGATCTACCTGGATCAGGACCAGCAGGGCCAACCGGCCCGGCAGGCGGATGTACTGCGCCACCAATCGGGTTCCCGCGCTTCCGGCGTCCAGGCACTGGCAAGCAATGGAAGGCGCTCGCTACGCTATGCGGCCAATGGCCGCAGCCTGGGCAGCAACCTCACCGTCACGATCTGCGCGCGCGGGCGGCGCCATGGCCAGGTGATCGTCAACAACAGCGGCCGCGCGCGCTCGATTCGGGACACTGGACCTCAACCCTGCCAGTAACCGCCGCGCATGACCGCCGCAGCATCGGAAAAGACAAAAGCCGCGATTTCTCGCGGCTTTTGAATGATCTGGCGCCCGAAGTTGGACTCGAACCAACGACCCCCTGATTAACAGACGGCACGAGTGCGCTTTGCCATGATTTGATCTTTGGGGCAAAAACGCGCTTACGCGGTTGAAATTGCTCGACATGATGGCGTCGAGTCTGAGGGTTTCAGCGTGCACAGCCTTGCGTTGTTGTGCGCAGAAACAGTGTTCAGACGGTGTCTCAAACGTCGAGGAATCCAACCCATGAGAGCAAAAATCACACAGGCGCTCGTCGAGCGTGCGCCGCCGGTGGAGCGTGGCCGCACGGCCCTGTACGCCGACCCCGAGCTGCGGGGCTTCTACCTGATAGTGTCCAGCACCAAGCGCTCCTACTACACCCAGAGCCTTGTGCGAGGCCGGCAGGTGCGCACCAAGATCGGCGAGCACCCGGCGCTTGGCGCGAAGGACGCGAGGGCGCTCGCCGCCAAGACGCTGGTCGCCATGCGCGCGGGCGTCAACCCGACGGAAGAACGCAGGAAGGCGCGTGCGCGGGGCATGACGCTGAGGCAGGCGCTGGACCTGCACATCGCCGCGAAGAAGCTGTCGGCGAAGACGGTAGAGGGATACCGCTACAACTGCGACCACTACCTGCCGGACTGGCTCGACACACCGTTGGCCGAACTCGGCGCGGATCGTGCGGGGGTGCGGGAGCGCCACGCGCGCATCACGAAGAGGAGCGGTGCCACCACCGCCGACGCGGTGTTCCGCATCTTCCGAGCCGTCTACAACCGCGGCCTGCGCGAGCACCCGGACCTGCCTGCCAATCCGGCGATGAACGTGGACTTCCACGGGCAGAAGCGCAGGAAGGTGGACGTCGAGGCGGATCGCCTCAAGGCGTGGGGCAAGGCGGTGCTGGGCCTGTCGCCCGTGAGGCGAGACCTCAACCTCTTCATGATGCTATCGGGGATGAGGCGCACGGCCGCGTGCGAGGCCAAGATGGAGCAGGCGAGCGACGACGGACTCGCGCTGCACGTTCCATCGCCCAAGGGCGGTGCCGCCCGCGCGTTCGACCTGCCGCTGTCGTCTGTGCTGAGCGATCTGGTCGCCCACCGGGCTGCCGCCAACCCTGCGATCAACCGCAGGAGTCCGTGGCTGTTTCCCTCGGACAGCAAGAGCGGGCACGTCGCCGAGGTGCAGCAGCCCGAACTCGACGGCCTCACGGGGCATGCCCTGCGCCACGCCTATGCGTCGCTGGCATTGCAGGCGGGCGTCCCGCTGTTGGAGCTGAAGTTCCTGCTGAACCACAGCGCGTCGAGCGGCGGCGTCACGATGGGCTACCTGCACCCGTCGCTGGACCACCTGCGCGAGCACCAAGAGAAGGCGTCGGCCTACATCCTCGAAGCCTTGGGCATGGTCCACGAGTCGGGTTCGTGGCCGCCGCGGCTCAAGGAATAGCCGCACGGCCTCACCAGGTGGACCGTGTCGCGTCCGGTGGCCTTGGCCTAGGCGCTGAGCAGCCCGGGACCTTCCGGGCGCGACACGAAGCCACCCGGACGACTTGATCGAGCAATGGTGTTTTTGGCTTCGGCTAGCAAGTAATATCGAGTCAATCCCGGTCAGCAACTGACCCGGAGGACCGTCGGCAATGGCTATGGCGGTCACAAGAGCCTTCGGCGGCAAAAGTGGCCGAGGCCCACCCCGACACCGACTGACGGGGGCATGGGTCCATCTCTGCGACGCACAGCAGGCAGTCATCCCGCGGCATTCGCCGCACTGACTGGAGCTGATAGAGATGGCGAAACCCTACGAACCCAAGAGGCTCACGCCGCAGGAATTGGCAGAGCTGCACGCCCTGCCGGACGACGCGGTCGTGACAAGCGTGGAGGCCGCTGCCTTCCTGCGCCTGACGCCGCGCACATTGGCCTGGAGCCGCAGCCAGCGCCCCGAGAACCACCCGCCGCACCTGGTGTTCGGATCGCGGACGGTCCGCTACCGGATGGGCGACCTGCGCGCGCACATGAAGCGCCGCGGCGCCGCCGTGGAGGGCTGACCGATGGCCGCAGAAGAAAACGCCCACGGCATACGAGACCGTGGGCGCGAAGTGACCAGCGAGAGGAGTGAGCTGTCCAGGACTCACGGGGTCAATGATGCCGCGGGGTCTGCCGCCGCGACGCCATCATTTGAGGCGGCATCCGAGTACCGCCGCGCCCGGCTGGACCTGATTCCCCTGCGCCGCCGCGACAAGGTGCCCGCCGACAGGCGCTGGCAGGAGCGCGCATACGACCGGGGCGAGGTGCTGGAGCGTGCGAGGCGCGACGGCCTCAACCTGGGCGTGCGCCTGCCGGCCGACGTGGTCGTGGTGGACGTGGACCCGCGCAACTTCCCGGCGGGGCGCGACAGCCTGGCCGAGCTGGCCGCAGCCTTTGACCTGCCGCTCGCGTCGGCGCCGCACGTCCTGACCGGCAACCTGACCCACCCCGGCCATCACTACTACTTCCACAAGCCCGCGGGCGTCGTGCTGCTGGAGACCGTGGATGGCTTCGAGGGCGTAGAGCTGAAGTCGCTCGGCCGCCAGGTCGTCGCGGCGGGCTCTGTGCACCCGACCGGTGGCCTATACCGCTGGGCGCCTGACTCGCCCCCGCTGCCCGATATGCCGGATCTGCCCCCAAGGCTGGTCGAGAAGGCGCGCAGGCCGGAACGCCCCAAGAAGCAGGCGACCGGCGCGGGCGAGCTGACGCCCGAACAGCTCGCCGAGACATTGGCGCAACTCGATCCCTGCGACTTCGGCGAGAAGCAGCACGATCGCTGGCGCGACCTGATGATGGCCTGCCACTTCGCCACCGACGGCGAAGGACGACAGGAGTTCATCGACTGGTGCATGGGCGACGGCCACTACCGCGGGCAGGAGTGGAAAGTCGGACGCCGCTGGGACTCGCTGCACGCCGACAGGGACGAGGCCGTCACCACTGCGACCCTGCAGATGTTCCTGCAGGAGGTTGGCGGCGGCATCGCGCCGCCCGACGCCGCCGACGACTTCGACGTGTGGGACGAGGTCGAGCCGGCCGAGGAGCGCAGCCGCTGGAACTTCCTGTCGCTGGATGACGTGGAGTCGCTGCCGCCGCCGAACTGGCTGGTGCCCGGCGTGCTGACCGAGGGCAGCCTCGCAGCCATCTACGGCGCGCCGGAGTCGGGCAAGTCCTTCCTCGCGGTGGACATGTCGATGGCCGTGGCGAGCGGCACCGACTGGCACGGACGGCAGGTCGAGCGCGGCGGCGTCCTGTACATCGCTGCGGAGGGCGCGCCCGGCCTGGGCAAGCGCTTCCGCGCCTGGAAGATGGACAGGTGCGCCCAGGGCCGCAGGTTCGACCTGCACCTGATGCGCGACGACCTCAACCTCGCGGCGGAGAAGGACGGCGGCGTGCGCGCCTTCGTCGAGGCGGTGACCGAAGGTCTGGGGCCGCTGCGCCTGGTCGTCATCGACACCCTGAACCAGACGGCCGCGGGCGCAGACGAGAACTCGGCGAAGGACATGGGGCGCTACATCGCGAGCATGAAGCGGCTGCGCGACGCGACGGGCGCCACGGTGGTCGTGGTCCACCACTCGGGCAAGGACCTGAGCAAGGGAATGCGAGGCAGTACGGCGCTGCTGGGCGCGATGGACACCACGGTCGAGGTGGAGCGCGCGACCGACGGACGCTCGCTGGTCGCCACCGTGAAGAAGCAGAAGGACGCGGAGCGCGAACCCCCGATGCGCTTCAACATGGAGAAGGTGGGCGACTCCCTCGTGCTGCGCGCCACCGTGATGGCAGACGCATCGGGTGACTTCAGTGGAGGGATGGACCCGATCCTGGAGCTGTCGCGGCAGGCAGCGGAGGAGCGCGGCGGCAGCATCCCGCTGAAGGAACTGGCCGAGATCATCTGCGCGCGGGACGGCGTCGCGGACAAGACAGCGCGGCGCCGAATCGAGCGGTCAGTGCCCGAGGGGCGAGAGAACGCCAAGGCGTCGGTCGACGGCTTCATGGTGTGGCAGGAAGCGGCGGACCCGCGCAACCCGAAGCTCGGAATCCTGGTCAGGACGGACGGGTGAACGCGCGTTTTCGATTGTCACGGGGCGCGACTTTCGGAGCTCGATTGTCGCGCCCCGTGACAATCAGATTGTCGCCGAAAGTCACTTTCGATTGTCAGCGCGACAATCTAAGCGCGGCAAGCACTTAGGCCGCTTTCGGCCACCCGATTGTCAAAGCGAAAGTCACTGGCGGATTCGATTGTCACGGCGTTCGTCAGTCTATAGACGACGAACGTGACAATCAGACCGACTATCGAAAACCGAACCCTCCACATCATCGACAGCGCGTGGACGGATGCGTCCAACCTGGTGTGCCGAGGTCCTCACGCGCGAGGCGAGGCGGCACCGAAGAAAACCCCCTGATCTTTGATCGGTCGGCGGACCCCATCCAAGCGATTGATCGGCATGGACAAACACTGGCGTGCCTGCGCGCGTAAGCACGCCATATTCACTTTGCACACCATCTTTCAGGAGCCAAGTCGTGAGCAGGCCGTCGATCCCGAACACCTTCACCCCGGAGCGCAAGGCCCGCTTCCTGGAGGTCCTTGAGGAGACCGCGAGTCCCAAGGCTGCGGCCGCCGCAGTCGGGATCGTGCGATCCACCGCCTTCTACCACCGCGCGAACGACCTGGAGTTCCGAAAGCAGTGGGAGGCCGCGGTCGAGGTCGCGCTCGACGCGCTGCTCGAGGAGGCATACAGGCGGTCCGTGGTCGGACACGACGAGCCCCTGGTGCACCAGGGCCGACTGTCCACCGTGACCGACCCGGTGACCGGGGAGGAGCGCGTGCAGACGATCAGGAAGTATTCCGACCGGCTGATGGAGGTTCTCCTGAAGTGGAGGTACCCGCAGATGGCCGACAGGCTGTCCGTCAAGGTCGAGGACACGGGGCTGTCCGCCGAGGCACTGCTGGCCATGCCCGCGGACGAGCGCAAGCAGCTCACCGCACTTCTCGCCAAGTACGCGGCCAACAAGCACGAGGAGCAAGACGATGAGTGAGAAGCTGACCGTGGCCGAGGCGCTCGCCCAGGCCGCGCAGATCGACGCCATGCTGGACGCGATCGAGGGCACAGCTCCCGAGACGGTGGCCGCGATGGGCGGGCGGGGCGCCCTGACCCAGACGTGCCAGTCCACATGCATCGGCCCCGTGCCGCGCCTGGACGTCGAGGCCTGGCAGCGGATGAGCACCGAGTACGAGAACCGGCGAGAGCATGGAAGCGTCAACCGCGGGGACTAACGGGCACAGCGTCCCCGTGCGCATCGGCGGCGAGGTCTACCCCTCCGCCAGGTCCGCGGCCCAGGCGCTCGGCCTCAGCCCCAACGGGGTGTCGGGCCGCTGCCACTCGGACAGGTGGCCCGACTACGAGTGGCTCGGCGCGACGCCCGGCCCCCGCAGGCGGTTCGGCTCCTTCGACGACAGGCAGATCGCCAGGCCGCTCGTCGAGCCGGCGCGGTGGCCGTTCTCCGGCGACCTGTCGCGCCGCGCCGAGGTGCTCGACCCCGACTGCGAGCCACCGCGCGTCGTGCGCCGCGTCGGCTACGTGCGCTGCCTCTGCTGCCGCCGCCCCCACTTCTCTGAGGACGTGGCGCGCGTCCGGCTCTGCGAGGAGTGCGGCGGCCTGGGCGGGACGCCAGTCGGCGCGCGCCCGGACGGGGACGCCTGACATCCCATCGGTGCGCGGCGCGACGCCGCGGCCTTGATCCGAATGGGAATGCGATGGCTCGCGCGGATGGCGGAGCACGACACAGTAAGGGCATCGCGACTTTGAGGTGCCCCGAATGGCTATGACGATGACCGAGAGCGCCGCGCGCCACATGGCCGAAGGCGTGGACGACCCGGGCGAGCTGGCGCGGCTCGTGGAAATCGACACCGGCAGGATTCCTCAAAGGAACACACTTCATACCTACCGGTCATGGTTCCTTCGATATGGAGCAGACTGGGTGAACGCGCGTCGCGTGGAAGGCCGAGGGGCCAGTTCCAAGTGGATAGGGAAGAATCCGGAGAAGGTCCTAGCCAAAGCTAGGCGATACCGCGAAGAGAACCCTGATAAGGCGCGCGATGCCGTCAACGCATGGCGCGAGAGATACCCCGCGCGGCAGTTGCTCAAGCAGTGCAAGCAGAGCGCGGCTAAGCGGAACCTGGACTGCGCCCTCACAGAGGAGCAAGTCGAGGCCATGCTCGCGCCGATGAGGTGCTCGGCCACCGGCCTGCCGCTGACATGGGAGCGCAGCGGAGGCTCATACCGCCGCCCATGGGCTCCCAGTATCGACCGCATCGACTGCTCCAGGGGCTACGTGCCGGGCAACGTGCGCGTGGTTTGCTCAGCCTTCAACACCATGCGGAACGAGTTCCCCGACGAGGTGGTATTCGCCCTCGCAAAGGCACTGGCCGCACGCGCCCCCTGATTGGTTGTCGGCGCGCCGACGCGACCAAGCCCATGAATCGCAAGCCGCCGCCACGCTGACCGCGGCGGCGGAGCACGGCCGGGCAAACGTTGGTGTCCGCCGCGCCGCCCGCGCGACAAAGTTCTGAGCATCCGGTCAGCGCACAGGCGCGCATGACCCGCACCTCGGCTGGTGCACGCGCTCAAGAGCGACCGGAGGACCTCAAACCCACCGGAGCCAACGAGCAATGAAGATCGAACTCACCAACGCACCCCTCCTCAGCGCCGCCGACATCGGCACGCTCGCCTCGACCCTCGACCTGCTGTACGCCCGCACGGTCAAGACCATCTCCAGGCTCCAGGCGGACGTCGCGACCCGCAAGCAGCAGATCGCGTCCCGCTGGAAGAACGCCCCCGGCCTCTCGTCCGGCGACCTCGCCAGGTTCGCCCAGAACGAGACCCTCGCCAGCGTCCGCGAGATCAAGGACAACGCGAAGGCCGAGCTGGACAAGATCATCAAGGAGGCGGGCGCCCCGCACGCGAGCCTGATCGCGCAGCGCCAGTTCTACGACTCCCCGGCCAAGGTCCTGGCGCGCGCCGCGCTCGGGGACGAGCGCCGCACCGCCTACCTCCAGCAGCTCCAGCACGCCGGCCCGGCAGAGCTGGGCCACATGGCGCAGGTGGCGGTGTCCAGCCGGAACGTGGCGCTCGGCTCCGCCGTCCTCTCCCTGCTCGACAGGATGCCCAGCAAGGACCGCCCCGTTGGCCCCGCCGAGTTCGCCCTCGCGATGCGCATGGACGACTACGCAAAGGTGCAGGAGTTCATCAAGCTGGGCGACCTGAGGCTCCAGAACATTCTCACCTCCATCCGGGCCTGGAACGCGGGCAAGAGCAACCCCATCGACGCCGTGACCCTCGCGATGCGCGAGCGGGACATCGACCACGAGCTGATCGGGGGCGGCGATGAGTAAGCAGGCCCACTACGCGGCGGACCACCCCGTGACCATCGCGCTCGCCGGGATGGCCGTCGCCCTGCGCACCGGACGCGACCTGCTCGACGCCCTGGCGGAGCGGGCGTCCGGCGCCGGGGTCGAGCCCTGGTCCGCCGCCTTCGACGAGGCCGCGGCCCTGGCCGGCTACCACTACAGCCGCGCGTGGGACGCCTACCTGGACCGGGCCACCTGGGCCGAGGCGGAGGCATCGCTCCCGGCCTGACCGAGCAAACCCGGCCGGGTTGGTTAGGTGCGCAGAGGGCAACGGGTGGCCCGGCCGTGTTTCGAGGGGGATGTCCTGACGGCATCCCCTTCTTTTTTAAGGCGTTAGGCCAAGTTGTCCACAGGTTGTACATCAGAGGGCCGACCCGGGCGCGCTGACTGATCTCCGCTTACGCGACACATTCCAAATAGACTTACCACTTGGACTATTGGAATGAGAAGAACAACGAGCGTGGATGTTAAGAGTGCGATCCCCGGCGGCATCCGGGAACTGAGGGTGAGCGCGAAGCTCAAGCTGTCCGACCTGTCCGAGCTCGCGAACCTGCCCATTGAGGACCTGAAGCGCATCGAGCGCGGCCTGGCGCCAATCCCGCGCGGCGGCGCAGCGCGTCTCGCGCGTGCGCTCGGAGTCAAGGCGACGGAGGTGTCGCGCGTCCACGCCGACTTCCTGTCCACCGCTACGCCCGGAGAGGGTTACACGACCAGCAAGCGCGGCAACCTGGATGTGACGGCAGCGCGCAGCCCGCTGCCGACCAACGACGGCCGCTGGCGGGTTCTGGACCTGTTCTGCGGGGCAGGAGGGCTCTCCTACGGCTTCGAGCGGGCCGGCGGGTTCGTCACCGTTGGCGGCATCGACCTTCTGCCGGATCGCATCGCGACGTTTACGGCCAATCACGAGCACGCGGCAGGCCTCGCGGGCGACATACGCGAGACCTCGCCGGAAGCGATCCGCGAGATCGTCGGCGAGGTGGACGTCATCGTCGGCGGGCCACCGTGCCAAGGCTTCTCGTCCATCAGGCCCTTCCGCACGCTCACCGAGTCCGACCGCAGGAACTCGCTGGTCGAGCACTACGTCCTCATGCTCGCCGGCCTGCGCCCCCGCTGGTTCGTTTTCGAGAACGTCGTCGGACTAGTCAGCCACGAGGGCGGCGCGAAGCTGCGCGCGATCATCGATGCGTTCTCCGAGATGGGCTACAGCGTTAGCTGCCGCATCCTCAACGCCGCATCCTTCGGCGTCCCGCAGAATCGTGAGCGCGTGGTCATAGTGGGTAACCGGCTGGGGGTGGAGTTCGAGTGGCCGAAGCCGACCCACTATGTCAGTCACAGGAGCATGGCCGGGAAGCACCGCGAGCTTCTGTCATCGCTGCCGCTGGAGAGAAGCGGCCTAAAGCCCGCGGTCACCCTAATTGACGCTATCGGCGACCTGCCTCCCGTCGAGTCCGGCGAAGAGGTCGGAGAGTACGGGCAGCCGGTGCAGGCGACGGATTACCAGCGTTTCATCCGCGATGGGGCGGCGGAGCTGTCCTGGCATCGCGCGACTAAGCACTCCGAGAAGATGATGGAGATCATCAGGCACGCGGGATCGTCGATCAGCGACCTGCCTCCCGGCATGGTCACCAGCGGCTTCAGTTCGTGCTACAGCCGCCTCGACGCCGATAGGCCCAGCAACACCATCACCGTGAACTTCGTGCACCCCTCATCCAACCGGTGCATCCATCCTTACCAGCACAGGGCGCTGACGCCGCGCGAGGGCGCGCGGCTACAGAGCTTCCCGGACAGCTACTCTTTCGTCGGAACCACCGCGCAGGTGGTCAAGCAGATAGGTAACGCCGTGCCGCCTATGCTTGGGCGCGTGCTCGCGGAGTCGATCCACGCGCGGGAAGCGGATCAGATACCTCGCACCAACGGGCAGCGCGCTCTGTCGAAGTAGACGACGCTGAGGGCACTCATGCCTGCGGCATTGATGACGGCCGTCTTGCCTGAGTCGCCCTCGGTATTGCTGAAATTGAAGTGAGCTTCTTCCAGCTCGCCGATGCGGACCTCCCATATGTAGGGAACGACGCCCCGGTTCTGCTTGCCGCGGACGTAGTTGCCCTGCTCGTCGGCAAGCACGTACCTAACGGTGATGTGCGGACCGGGCTTCACAAGGTGGCCCTTTGGTTTGTTGTTCTCCAGCGCGACTTTGATCTCCACGTCGCTGGCATCCACGAAGTCTTTGTTCGCGAGGATGTCCGGGTAGGTGTGCGGCGCGTTCGGCAGGAAGATGCCGTCCGACGCGCGGCAGATGCCCGTGCGGAAGAGGTTCCCGATGATCGCGGACAGGTTCGCGAGCTCGACCAGCTGCGAGAGTCGCGTGTCCGCGGCAGTCAACAGCTGGGAATCGATCGAGTCGAGAATCTGGTGGACGTAGTCCACCGAGTCACCCACGATTTTCGCGGTCAAACCGTACCTGTAATGCTCGAGCTGCTGAAGCAGCGCCTCCTGAGCCGGATTCCTCATCAAAACCTTTCCCAAGCCACCGCCCCACGGGCATTGGTAGGGATGGTACCTGCGCCCCGCCGCCGAATCGAGTTCAGCCCATAAAGTGCCCTCAAGGGGCTCCCGGATTGAGGGAACCGCGACCTAATGCCTACGTGCCCACCAACACGTAGGAGAACGCCATGAAGCTGGAAGAAATGCCCACCAAGGAACTGCTTGACCTGCACAACCGGATCGCCGACAAGCCGGCAGGTCCCAAGACGTTCGCGACCCGGGGCAAGCTCGTCGCGCGGATCGAGCAGATCGTCGAGGCCAAGAGCATCGACCTCGCCTCGTTCGGGCAGCCGAAGAAGCCCAAGGCGGCCGAACAGCGCGCACAGCCTCAGGCCGACGTTGTCGAGACGTCCGAGGCGACCGAGAGGAAGCCGCGCGGCCGCGGCCTCGGGGTCGGCGCGCTCGCACGCGCGATCCTGATGGACCCCGCGGGCTACCCGCACGCGCTGGTGGCCGACATGGTCAACGCGCAGATCGACGGTGCCCATGCAACGGACAAGAGCGTCCGCTGGTACGCGAACGACATGAGGAAGAAGGGCGTCGAGGTTCCGCCCCGTCAGAAGTGCCACCCCGCCGACATGGACGAGGAGCAGTCCGCCGACGCGCTGTCCACCGTGCGAGTGGTCGAGCCCGCGCCGTCCGACGGCTGACGCCGTTCTCCCGCCGTGTACGAGAAAGGGCCACCTTCGCGGTGGCCCTTTCTTTTCATCGCCTTGTGGCGCTTCGCTTGCTGACGGTGGATCAGGTGTGCACCTTCTCGAACTCGTCCAGCTCGGTCAGGCACTCTTCCAGCAGGAGCCGCAGTTCCACCATTTCTGCCTCACCCTTTCGGAAGACCATGTGGTCGCGGATGGTGCCGACTAGGTCGTTTGCCTCGCCACTGATGCGGACGTTCCTGCCGACGTGCAGGGACAAGCGCTTCTCGACGCGACGCCGCACCCGGACGCGGGGATCAACGTTCATGCAACGCCCCTGAATGCCTGCGCGAGCGCGGCCTGGTAGCGCGCCTCGCGCTTCAGCCACCTTGTCACGGTGTCCTGCTCACGGCGGCGGAACTCCTGCAGCGCCTCGGTGGCGTTCGTGACCGCGGCTTCCGCGCGCTGCGCTGGTTGTCCCCAGCCGCGATCCGTGAAGTAGGCCTCCGCGGCGCGCTTCATCCAGTCCTTGCCGAACAGCGTTTCGAGCGCGATGTATGCGCGGAGGTGCTTGCCAGCATCACCAGGCAACACCTCTCTCTCGGACTCGTTGTACACCAGCCCGAAGGTATCCTCGCCCAGCTCATCGACGCAGAACTCCCGCAGGGCCTTCGGCGTGCACTTTCCCTGCATGATGCCGACATGGGCGCAGGCTGCGCGGACTCCGCTGGTGAGCGCCAGCTCGATGCCTACCATCTTCCAGTGCCTCTCGTTCGCGGCCACCAGGTCCATCACGTTCGCGGCCTTCTTTGCTTCGTTTTCCATCTTCATTTCTCCAGCTAGCTATCACTGATCGGTTGACCAGCTGGTGAGCGAAGCTACGCACACTTTTGAGTGCCGTGAATTATCGTTCGCTGGAAATGACGTTTCGGGAGCAGTTCTGGAAAACGATGATGGTCGGCGCGTCCGGCGTCGTGCTAGGAGGCTTACGAAGCACTCGCCAAGACGCGCGGGTCCGAATTCTTGTGTTGCTTTCGTGTTTTCACGAGCCCACAAAAGACGAAGGCCGCGACGATGCGCGGCCTAAGTGCTTGAATATCATGGCGCCCGAAGTTGGACTCGAACCAACGACCCCCTGATTAACAGTCAAGTGCTCTAACCGGCTGAGCTATTCGGGCGGGGAGGCGCATTCTAGAGGCTGCAGAAGAAGGATGCAAGCCCTCGCCCACCACGATCGGCACGTGTCACCAGCAACCTGACACCTTGGATTCGGCAGGCGTTTTCACGCTGGCCTGATTCAGCGTCATCGTGCCGCACTTGTCCTTGGCCTGGTTGCCATTGGGCGTGGCGGTGATGGTGAAGGTGGACTGCGTCTGCTGGATGCCCAGGGTGTACCACGCCGTCCCCCCTTCGCGCGGTGACTGCTTGGAGCCCAGCGCATATCCGGTATAGGTGTTGTTGACGGTATGGAAGCGCTCGGCCATCTGCGCGTACTCGACCAGGTCGGCCTTGGCCTGTGCGCGCCGCGACTTGCGGACCTGATCCTGGTAGGACGGCACCGCGACGGCAGCCAGGATGGCCACCACCGCAACGGTGATCATCAACTCGATCAGGGTGAATCCCGCTTCGCGCGGATGCTGGCAACGGACACGACTGGATCGGAAGGAAAACATGGGCGGTCTCCGTTACTGGATCTGGCGCCAGGACTGGCGACCACAGGGATAAGGCAGATACATCGGCGGGGCACCGGCCACGTTGACCACCATCCAGCAACCGCTGCCAGGAACCGCCGGCGGCGCGGCACCACCGCCCGGGTTGGCAGGCGCTTCCAGGCGCGGCACCACCGACACAGCCACGTCCTTGATCGGCGCGGTGCCACCGGTATCCAGCGCGATGGCGGCGGTGCCCTTGCCGAAGCCCGACCCGCCGGGCGAACCGACCCGCACGGTCGACAACGCGGGTGCGCCCGTACGTGCATCCAGGCCGAACAACCAGTTCGCGCCCACCGTGCTGCAGTCGGTCGCGGTGACCTTGGCCGCATAGGTCGGCATGAACAGCACGCCGGACACGATTTCCGGATAGCCGACGAAGCGCTCGCCGGTGGGCAGATCGATGGACCACCCCAGCAGGTTGGACGGCCTGTTGCCCACTGTCATGGTCCGCGAAACGCCGTCCGAGCCGGTGGAGACCGCGTACGGCAGCAGGTTGCCGCGCGTCACGGTGGTGATGGTCGTCCCGGAGCGATCGGTGAAGGAGTACAGCGACTGCAGCGTGACGTCCTTGGCATCATTGAGGAACGAGAAGCTGCCGGTACCGAACACCAGCTGCACACCACCACCTTCACCCGTGGCCGCTGCCAGGCCGCCGGTGATCGGCTGCCGGTAGGTCTGCGAATTCTCCACGGCGGCAAGCGAGGTGAACACCGGGGTGGAGATCGCGTTGGACGTGGACAGCAGATCGAACCGCCACACCGCGCCCTTGGCGTCGGCACCGTACACGGTGTCGGCGTAGCCATCGCGTACCGCGATGGAGGGATCGGTGTTGTTCTTGCGGTCCAGCACCACGATGTTGCCCAGGCCGTTCACGCCGGCCGGAACAGCGGTACCGGTCTCCACCGCCTCGATCATGCGCACGGTCGGATCAGAGGTGGTGGAGTCGAGGTCGACCACGAACAGCACGGCCTTGCCGCTCTTGCTGTTGTAGCCATTGCCGAAGATCGCCTTCCAGCTCACGGTGGTGCCCGACTTGACCGGCACGATGACCGGCTTGCCCAGCACATGCCCGATGTTGTCACGGATGGTCTGGCTGGCGCCGGTGATGTCGTTGATCTCCCACAGCCGGCTGCCCGAGCCGAAGCTGCCAGGCGTGGTCACATCCAGCGCGAACACGCCCCGACCACCGGCACCGGTAGTGCCTACCAGGGTGGTATGCCAGCTCTTGCCGTAGTACGCGTCACCCACGGTGACCGGGCCGTCGACGAAGTAGCGGTGCGGCACCTGGTCCTTGGCATTGAGCGGGTTGTAGGGCTTGAGCAGGTTACCCATGTGCCCGACCGAAGTGCCCGGGATATAGGCGAACGTCTCGCTGCCGCCCGTGCCGGACAGCTTGCCCGTCGCGTCCATGCCGCCATCAAAGGCATGCAGCATGCCGTCGTTGGCACCGACATAGACCATGTAACGATTGTCCTTCTTGGCCTTCATGTAGGCGTCGTAGGACGTGCCGAGCGTGCCGCCGAGGGCGCGGTAGCCATAGTCGTCGATCGGCGAACTGATCAGCGGCGACGAGTTGATGATGTCGCCAAGGATCGCGGAGCGGTCACGCAGCTTGCCACCATTGCGGACTTCACCGGCGGTTTCGCCGCGCAGGTAGGCCACTGCCGAGGTGGCGGTAGCGCCCAGGCCGGTCAGTGTCGCCGCGTCACAGCGGCTCATGGTCGGATAGAGGTTGCTGGGCGTACCGCAGAGCGCTTCCAGGGTCACGGTGGAATCGTTGAATTCGCTCACCGATGCGCCATTGGCGTAGTAGATCTTGCGCGCTGCCGGCGAGGGGAAGGCCGTGCTGGCCTCCCATATCGGCGTGTACACCGCAGCACGGGTCTTGGGATCGACCGTAACCTGGTTTGCACGCAGACGGCTGAACCAGTCGGTGCCTTCGTTGGCCACCTCATACTGCGGGGTCACGGTCAGCGAGCCGGCACCGATACGTGCACCGGTCAGCGCGATGCTGCCCGACGGCGAAGAACCCGATGCCACCGCAGAGAGCACGCGGCGCATCGCCGCAGTCACTTCGGCCGGCGTCTTGGCGTTGATGAATTCACCGCGGGTGTTGACGGTGGCGTGCCAGAGTTCATCGATCACGCGACCATCGTCGGAATCCACCGGATTGCCGTTGGCATTCCAGTTCGGCGTGGTGGTGTACGGATCCCGGGTCGCCGCCTGGTTGACCTCGAAGATCCTGCCCTGCGCGCCCAGCGTCACCGCATAGAAATTCATGTGCAGGTTGGTCTGGCAGTCCAGGCGCTTCCAGTCGGCAGAACTCTTGCTCAGCGATTCACACTGCTTGCTGACCGGCACCTGCCCTGCCGGGAACGCCGCGCCGCCGCGCAGCGGTACCAGCGAGCTGCTGTCGTAGTAGGCCGCTGCGATGTCAGCGATGGTGTTGTTGTAGCCATCGGCGAACGGCGCGCCGGTAAAGTGCGTCGTCCCGCTGGAATCAGCATTGCCGTAATCGGTGCCCTTCGGCACCTTGCTGGTGGTGTTGGTATAGCCATCGGTGAACAGCATGCCGCCGTTGCGCTGACAGGCCAGGGCGACCGGCGCGCCGGAATCGGTACGTCGGAACTGCTTGCCGAGGAAGTCCACCGCTTCGCGGTTGGGCGTGCCGCCATTGGGCTTGAGCGAGTAGATCTGCTGATACAGCGCCGCGCGCTGCTTGGCCACGTCATACATCGTCACGTCGGTGAGATTGTTGATCGTGAAGTAGCCCACGCGCATGTTCTCGATCTGGCCCATCGCATGCGAGGACGAACCGACCATCGACAGGATGCGGTTGCGGTGGTACTGGAACCAGTTGGCGAAATTCTGGATCGCGTCGCTGTAGCCGCTGGAGTAGTTGCCCGAAGCGATCGTGTAGCGGTAGAGGTTGCAGCCCGGGCCACACGCATTCCTGATCAGCGGGCGACTGGCGTCATCGGTCTTGTAGCCGGCCGGTGCAGGCGTTGCTTCCGGCAGGTAATAGGTGGCCGGGTAGTACTGGATCGGCACCAGGCAGTTGGTGGGCGCAACCCAGTCCTTGTCCAGTGCAACCCATTTGCGGTTGGTGTCCTTCAGCCCGTCGTTGTTGGAACGGGTATTGCCAAGCCAGTCGCGGTAGGTCGTGTTGCAGATCTCGCCATTGGCGTAGTACACCGTGCCCTTGGGCAGGGTCATGCCGGTAACCACGCCAAAGGTCTCACCCGTATTGGCGCGGCTGGCCTCCAGGTTGTAGGTCACGCCATAGGCGGTGGCGAAATCGGCGCCGGTCCGCGGATCGGCGCGGGTCTGGCTGATGGTGGCTGCAGGCATCAGCACGTTGTTGGACGCATCGGCCTGGGCCAGGCGCCACGGCTCGTACTTCACGCTCGGATCGAAGTAACCGGCGTTGTAGGCCGGTGAACGCGCAAAACCGAACACGTCCAGCGGCGGGATCGCCCGGCCGGGGCTGTAGCTGCCGTTGTAGCCGCTGTGCGGGAACAGGTACAGAAAGCAGTCGACCGAGTTGTTGCTGCAGCCGGCACCGACGTTGTAGAACACGCCCGCTGACTGGAAGAAGCTGCTGCCATTCCACTGCATGCGGCCATCGCCGCCGACGAAGATCCGCTCGAAGGTCATCGAGTTGGAATCATCGACGGCCATGATGAAGGCCGGCGGCGCCGAGCTCACCGAGTTCATCGGTGCCTGCGCCAGCTCGCCCTGCCCCTGTGCGGCGAACAGGTTGTAGATGAAATACACACCCGAGGCGAGCAGCAATGCGCCCACGCCCGCGGTGATGCCGAATTTGCGCGTGACCATGGCCGCGATCCTCAAAGCTTGAATACGGTGTCGACAACTGCCGACGAGGACGGGCCCGCCTGCGAGTCCGTCGAGAACGAGGTGATCTGGTAGATCGGCGCGGTGGGATCGAGCGGCTTGCCCATGCCCAGCGAACCACTGCCGATGATGCAGGTGTCGATCCGACGCACGTTCACCGACTCGGCGGCCGTGATCTGCTTGGTACGCCCCCAGGCAACCGGGTCGTAGCCGTCATCGCAGTTCAGCTGGATGCTGCTCGACTGGATGGGCGCATCACTGGCCGGCGACGTGCGGTTGGCGATGGCCTCGATGGCCCGCTCGGTACGCCGGGTCATGCTTTCGGCCGCCTGGAACGAGGTGTTGGTGGCGCGATAGTTGGCGGCCATCTTTTCCTGCATGCCTGCCACCTGCATGCCGGCGATGCCGATCAGGGCCAGCAGGATCAACATGATCAGTGCGACATACAGCACCGCACCACGCTGCCGGGCCGGGGCGACGAACGAACGGGAGAGTCGTTTCATGGCATCAGTTTCCGAAGAGGCGGTTGCGCAGGGCGATGGAGGACTCATAGGCCGCCCGGTAACGCGCATCGTTTTTGGCTGCCGGTGCGAAGCGCACCCCCAGCAATCGCGGATCGTTGAGTTCGGCGGCCGATGCGCTGGACACCGAGGCATTCGGGCTGCGCGCCAGGATCCCCACCTGCACTAGGCCAACACGGCGCCATTCGCCTGCACCGGCCGCAGTAGCGGCCGTGGTCACGCCTGCGGCGGTGTTCTGCACGGTGATGTTGCCCGCCGGCAGCGAGGTCTGGGTAATGACGGCGGTCGTGTCCTGGCCGAACATCACCTGCAGGTTCTCGATGCCTTCGACCAGTTCTTCGCGGACGGTGTAGGTTCCGCCATTGTTCGCACGCGCGCGCATCAGTACAGGCTCGCCGCTGGCCGAAGTACCCACGTAATAGGCGACCGATTCGGCGCGGTACAGCATCGTTTCGCCCGTCGGCTGCACGTTGTAGCGCATGACCGAGGCACCATTGGCGGTAACTGCGCCTGCGGCATAGGCGCCGACGAAGACATCGGCATGGCTGCAGTCGGCGATACCGAACAGGGTCGGTGCGGCCACGCCGTCCTCGGTCAGGCGCGTACCCAGCTTCGGGTCGAAACCGATCACGCTGTTGGCATCACTGCTGATGCTGGTGACCGGCACGCCGATCGGCGCCAGATAGCGCAGCACCAGAATGTCACTGCCGCCACGGGCGCCCAGTGCCTGCAGGGCCGACGGCAGGCCGGTCGGTGCGGTCCAGTTCTCGCCCAGCGTGAGGGCGTTGCCAGGTGCCGTACCAGGTGCCTCGTAGCCCTGCACGGACACGGAGAAGTCCAGCGGACTGCCGCTGCCGGTGCTGACACCGGCGATGTGCACGACCGGATCACCTTCATTCTTCACGAAGTGGGCCTGGTCGTTGACGCAGCCGAAGTGGCCGGCCATGCGGATGTCGCGTTGCAGGAATTCCATCGCGAACCGCGCATTCTCCTGCGCGCGCGCCGCACCCTGTGCAAGCTGCGACGCTTCGCGGGATGCCGAGAACACCTGGATGACGCCGAGCATCAGAACCAAACCGATGACCATCGCGATCATCACTTCGATCAGCGAGATGCCGGCAATGCGGCGCGGACGAACCGAAACCGGGCTCACAGCTGCGTCTCCGCGGTGAACGTGGTCAGGGAGTCCGGATTGCTCTTGTCCCAGCGCTGGTCACCCCAGGCGATACCCACGGTCACCCGGCCGTTGTTGTTGACCACCGTTGCGCTCGCCCCGTCCCCCAGCGCCTGCACCACCTGGCACTGCCAGCGGGTGACGTTGTCGGAAACTGCGATCGTGCCGGTCGGGCGCGAGCAGTTCGCGCGCGGCACCGTGCCGGCGGCGAAGGACGCGTTTGTATACCAGGCTGCCTGGTAACGGTTGGTGCGCATCTGGTCGAGCAGGTCATAGGCCAGGTTGGTGGCCTGGGTGCGGTAATTCGCGCTCTGCACGAAGCGCACGTTCATCGTCTGCAGCAAGGCGAATCCCAGCAGGCCGAAGGCAAGCACGATGATGGTCACGAGTACTTCAATCATGCTGAAGCCCTGCACCGAACGACGGCCGATGGGGGTACGGAAACGCCTCATGAGCAGGTCTCTTTCAGGCTGTTGAGCTGGCCGGACGCATTGATGGTCAGGCGACGTCGCAGGGGCTGCTTGTCACAGCTGGTGGGCTGCAGGGTCAGTTCCTGCGCGTCGGCGGCACGCCTGCGCCCATGGGCGTCGAAGGCGATGACCGTGCCGGTCGGCCCGGTCACCTTCAATGCGGTACTGACCGTTACGAATCGAAGCACGACCTCTCCGGTGGTGAAGCCACCGTCACCGTCGACATCGGCCCAGGCCAGCATGCCCTTGCTCCAGGTGCCGTCGCAGCTGGCGCCATCGGTGCTGCCACAGACGCCGCCACCGCGCTTGTTGCGGATGGCCTCGCTGCGGGCAAGTGCCACCAGGCCGGTGGCCTCATTGCTGGCCGAGGCGACCTGGTTCGAGCGCAGCGTGCTCCGGAACGACGGAAACGCAATCGTGGCCAGGATTGCCACGATGGCAATCGTGACCATCAACTCAACCAGCGTGAAGCCTTTGGACCGGCGCGATGTCATTGAACGCTCCCCAGCGTGTTGGTGGCCACGATGGCGCACCGGCCTGCCGCCGGCAAGCGGCGGCAGGATGAACGGTCAGATCGGGGCGACGGGCGTCAAAGGCTTGACGATCCGCCCTCCCCTGCCAGGTCCGGCACGGCCCCCGCCGCGCCGGCCAGCCTCAGGCCAGCACCTGGTAGCAGGGCTGGTATTCGCCGGAGATCTTCATCCGGCGCTGCTCGACGAAGCCCCGCAGCAGCTCGTCCAGCGCCTGCATCATGTCGGCGTCACCGTGGATCTGGAACGGCCCGAACTGCTCGATGCGGCGCATGCCGTCTTCCTTCACGTTGCCGGCAACGATGCCCGAGAACGCCCGGCGCAGATCGGCCGCCAGCGCATGGGGGGCGCGCCCGTGGTGCAGGTCCAGCGCCGCCATCGCTTCATGGGTCGGCACGAACGGCTGCTGGTACTCCCACGGAATCTCGATGGACCAGTTGAAGAAGAACGAGTCCTTCTGCGCCAGGCGGTGCTCACGCACGCGCTTGATGCCAGCCGACATCTTCTTGGCCACCGCCACCGGATCGCCGATGACGATCTCGTAGCGTTCGGCAGCGGCATCGCCCAGGGTCAGGCGGATGAAGCGGTCGATCTGCTCGAAGTACGGCGCGGCGACGGTCGGGCCAGTCAGGATCAGCGGGAACGGCAGATCCTTGTTTTCCTCGCGCAGCAGGATGCCGAGCAGGTACAGGATTTCCTCGGCAGTGCCGACGCCACCGGCGAACACGATGATGCCGTGGCCGATGCGCACGAACGCTTCGAGGCGCTTCTCGATGTCCGGCATGATCACCAGGTGATTGACGATCGGGTTCGGCGACTCGGCGGCGATGATGCCCGGCTCGGTCAGGCCGATGTAGCGGGTCACCGTGCGGCGCTGCTTGGCATGGGCGATGGTGGCGCCCTTCATCGGCCCCTTCATCGCGCCCGGGCCGCAGCCGGTGCAGATGTCCAGGCCGCGCAGGCCCAGCTCGTAGCCGACCTGCTTGGTGTACAGGTACTCATCGCGCGAGATCGAGTGGCCGCCCCAGCAGACCACCAGGTTCGGGTCGCCCGGGTTCAGGATGCGCGCGTTGCGCAGCAGCCCGAACACCGCATTGGTGATGCCCTCGGACGATTCGAGCTCGGCCGCGTAGGCCGGGCCCATCTCGATGGCCATGTAGGCCAGATCGCGGACCACGGCGAACAGCAGCTCGGCGACACCGCGGATGATCTCGCCATCGACGAAGGCCATCGCCGGCGCATTGGCCAGATCGATGCGCACGCCGCGATCCTGCTGCGCCACCTGGATGTCGAAATCGGGGTAGAGATCGCGCGCCGCGCGCGGATCGTCAGAGGCACTGCCGCTGGTCAGCACGGCCAGCGCGCAGCGGCGCAGCAGCTCGTGCATGCCACCGCCGGAGGCATCGCGCAGGCGCGCAACCTCGGCCCGCGACAGCACATCCAGCCCACCACGCGGGTAGATCCGCGCGTCCTGCACCGGCAGCGTCCGCGCTGCCTTTTCATTCGTTGTCATATCCACTTTTCTGCTTCCTTCAAGGTTTCCGACTGTACTGCCGCCCCCTTAAAAAGCAAAACGGCCGGGAAGCCCGACCGTTGGATAGGTGCGTCCCGCGTTCGCCGCTCCGGGACCGCTTCGGCGGCATCTGCGCCGCGCACGTGTCTGGATGCTACGCCGATGCGCAGACCCCCGCAAGGACTTTCGCCTGAACGGAAAACGGCCGGGTTTCCCCGGCCGTTACGAAAATACGCTTTTGGTATCGGCTACCTTTGACACTCGAAAGTACCGGCCACCGGGTTTGGCGCAATCGGCACCGAAGACGATGGATCCGTGATCGTCCAAACCTCAAACGCCAACCTGCCGTTTAGTTCGGAAATACCTGTGTACATAGCGTAGAACTCGCCTCGTGGGCTGTTTTCATAATAGTGAACCCGAGCGTCCAGCGGGTCAGACATGAATTCAGCCAAGACAGCGGCATACCGCTCCTGAACCGGCGAGTTGCAGCTCACTACCCCTGCAACGTAGCGGTTTGTATCTCCGTGATCTTCTTCTCGTGACGTCTCCCCAGACCCTGGATAGCCCGGAGTAGGTGGGCAGTAACTTGGATTACACCAAGGATCGAGTCCACTTGCCTTAGACGGCGCGGCACTCATACTCATTCCAAAAACCAAAGACGCAACAATTACACTCAACTTCATTCGAACCTCTCCCTAGTTAGACCTACAATCCATTCGCATCAAACAACCTCTAGATAGCGCCCTCCAACTCGACGCTTCGCCCAACCTGCCAATCAGCTGAAACTTCATCCAGCCACTCTGTCAGGCCACCTGGCTCCGCCAACGCCCGCTGATAGGCGCGCACAACATTCAAATTGAAATTCAATAGCTCGCTAGGCGCTCCGTCTGCCGCCATCTCAAGCGCGTGTACAAACTCATCCTGCATAACCTTTGCACAGACAGCGATGAACGCAAAAAAGCTGCACTGGTAATTAATGGCAAAAGCGCATGAAAGCCCCCTCATCAGGCGCCCATTGCCGTCCTCAAACGGATGCAAGATATCAACCGCCAATAAAAGTGCGAAGAGACGCTGCACAGGTTGAAGGTCAGCGGCCAAGCCGAAAAAACGCGAAAGATGAGATTGCACATCTATCTGCGCTGCAACAAAGCTATGCGCCCCACCCTCCGGCCCAACCCATATGCGCCGGAGCCTGTACCCGTTGGGAGCACCACTACCGACGAAAAATCTGGGGTGAATGGAGAGGAAAGAGCGTGCATGGAGGCGCTCTATCTGGCATTTGCTTGCAGACTTAAGGTACGCGCCGCCTCGATTGCAGCGGAGATAAGCACTCCCATCTGAACTGCAATCGGGGCAGTGACGCAGTCGACACGCAAGAAATCTAGCGAGAATCTCCGTCCGCTGCCTCTCCGAAGACTTGTCGGAAGTAGCAGGAAGCACAAATTCGCAATTCGCCAGCCCGGCTAAAGCTGACTCAGACAGTCCATATCTAACCTTCACTTCACCGGCCGTGAATGGATACCCCCTACTTTTAGCACACAAATTATTGCTTCACCACCACAACAAAAACGGCCGGGTTTCCCCGGCCGTTTCCATTTACTGCTTCAGGCTCTGACGGATCAGAACTTGTACTTCAGGGTCAGCTGCATCGACCAGCGCGACACGGCGGTGTTGCCCTTGTCGTTGTTGTTTTCCTGGATCTGCGAGTTGTCGGTCGCACCGGTGAACGAATACACATACTTACCCGTGGCCGGATCGATACCCGCGTAGTTGGCAACGCGGCGGGTCGAGTAGAAGCCGTAATCGTCGATCAGGCCCCACTTCTTGTTGATCAGGTTGCCGACATTCATGATGTCCAGCGCGATCTCACCCTTGTGGCTCTTCACGAAGCCCGGGAATTCCTGGCTGATGCGGACGTCGAAGGAGTTGGTCCACTTGGCGCGGTGCGAATTGGCCGGAACCACGCTGCCACGGTAGGCATCGAGTTCCGGGTTCTGCGCCAGCCAGTCGAAGAACTGCTTCTCCATCGCCGCGCCGCCCTTGAACAGCACGTCGCCCGGGCCCTTCGGCACGTAGAACAGGTCGTTGGTGGCAGCACCGTCGCCGTTGGCATCGTTGTAGAAGATGTAGCTGTACGGACGGCCCGAGCGACCTTCGTAGAACAGGCCGACGCGGGTGGCGTTGTCACCGAAGAAGTTGTGCTTCCACTCCAGGGTGCCGGTGATGCGGTCCTTGATCGCGTAACGCGAGTTGTAGGCCACGTCTTCGTTGGAGTTGAAGATCAGCGTGTTGTTCCAGTTCGAGGTGTTCTGCGAGCTGGACAGCGGGCTGACTTCCTTGGACTGGGTGTAGGTGTAACCCAGCGACCAGCCCCAGTTCTCGGTCAGCGGCTTGGCCAGCGAGAAGGTCGCCTGGCTGCCACGGCCCTTGTCGGTGTTGCGCATGACCAGCACGTCGCCCATGTCGCTCGGGCGGTTGGCACGGTCACCAGCGCGATTGGTACCGGTCGCCATGCCGTAATCGACGCCCTTGTCGACGCGGGTATTGGCCGGGTTGCGACCGGCGGCATTCCAGTAGATCGCGCGGCCATCCGGGCCGACCGTGGTCGGCGCGCCAACGTCCAGGCGGTCGAAGTAGATGCCATCCTTGACCTTGGTCACCAGCAGCTCGGCCGATGCCACGATGCCGTACCACGGCAGCTCATGGTCGAACGCCAGGTTGGCCTTCCACACTGACGGCAGGCGGGTGCCCGGCGCGATGATGTCCACGTTCTGACGGGCGGTAGCCGGGCCACCGGCCGGGATGTACGGGTTGTTGCCATCCGGCGTGAAGGCACCGGCCGGGATGCTGCGCTCGTCGTACTCGATGTAGTTCAGACCGGTGTTCTGGTAGGCACCTGCCAGCCACACGTTCGGGGCAGCGCCGCCGAACAGGCCCACGCCGCCGCGCAGCTGGGTCGGACGCTCGCTGTCGAAGGTGTAGTTGAAGCCGACGCGCGGCTGCACCAGGTTCTTGTCGACCAGCTTGGTGTTGTTGAAGCCGTACAGCTGCTCGATGCGCGGGTTGTACAGGCGCTGGCTGCTGAAGTCAGGCATGTCGACGCGGACGCCGAACATCAGGCTCAGGTTGTAGTTGATCGCCCAGGTGTCCTGCACGAACACACCGGTGTTCTTCAGGGTGAAGTCAGCCGGGATGTCGCTGCGGCTGCCATCGGCACGCGGCGCACGCAGCTGGTAGCGCGAGGCATTGCCGGTCAGGAAATCGTTGACGCTGTTGAACTCGTACACGCCGTTGAGGTTGCGGCCATAGAAGTTCATCAGCTCGTTCTTCGAGTAGTCGAAGCCGAACTTGACGGTGTGGTCGCCGACGTACCAGGTACCGGCACCGAAGGCGCTCAGTTCCTTCGATTCCACGATGTTGACGTGGGTGTTCTGCTCGGTACCTACGTACAGCGAGTCATTGCCCGACTTGATACGGATCTGCGGCATGTCGACCAGCGGAACGCGGTTGGCCGAGTAATCCTTGTGCGAGACCTTGAATTCGGTCGAGAAGCTGTCCGACCAGTCACTGAACAGTTCGCCCATCCAGGTTTCGTATTCGGTCGGCTGCTGGTACCAGAAGTTGCTCAGCGAAATCGCGCTGCTGCTGACCTGCGGGAAGCGAACGACGTTCTGCTCCATCTTGTTGTAGCGCAGGGCCGCACGGTGGTTCTCGTTGATGTTCCAGTCCAGCTTGACCGCGTACTCTTCGATCTCGGTCTTGCTGTTCGGCGCCGACAGGCTGCCCGGGTCATAGCCCAGCTTGCCCAGGTAGCTCTGGACGTCGCTGATCTGCTGCTGGGTGATGGTGCCCCTGCCGATCGGCGTGTCGCTCAGGCTGACGCCGGCGGCCGAACGCTCGTACTTTTCATAGTTGGTGAAGAAGAACAGCTTGTCCTTGACGATCGGGCCGCCGAAGGTCATGCCGTAGGTCTTCTCGTCCTCGAAGCCGTTGAAGTCCTGCTTGTCACCTTCCAGGCGCGAACGGACCATGTCCTTGTCGCGGTACGAGCCGTACACGGTGCCATGGAATTCGTTGGTACCCGACTTGGTCACGGCGTTGATCACCGCGCCCGTGCCACCGGCGATGGTGGTGTCGTAGTTGGCCAGGTCGATGTTGATTTCCTGGATGGCATCCATCGACACCGGCTGACGCTCGGTCGGCAGGTTGTTGGAGCCCAGGCCGAACGGATCGGAGGCGCTGATGCCGTCGATGCGGATGGCGTTGTAGCGGGTGTTCTGGCCGCCGGCCGAAATCGCGCCGTCAGCCTTGCTGACCTGCGAGATGCGCGGGTCCAGGCGGACGTAGTCCTGGATGTTGCGGTTGGCCGAGGGCAGCGCATCCATCGTTTCACGGGTCACGTTGCTGCCGGTACCCATCTTCGTGGCGCTGAAGATGTCCAGGCCACCAGCGGTAGCGACAACGTTGACAGCGTCCAGGTTGGTGGCAGCCACGTCGCCGCCCAGGTTGGCGTTGACCGTATTGACCTGGTTGAGGTTCAGGAAGACACCTTCTTCGGTCTTGGTGCCTTCACCGGACTTGGTGATGGTGATGGTGTACGGACCACCCACGCGCAGGCCGCGCGCGTTGTAGCGACCCGACGCATCGGTGGTCGCACGCGAAACGGTGCCCGATTCGGTGTGGGTGATGGTGACTTCAGCGCCAGCAACGGGCTGGCCTGCAGTGGACATCACCTGGCCGCCGACACCGGCAGAGGTGCTCTGGGCGAAGGCGGGAGCGGCGGCGAGCGCAGCCACGAGACCAAGGGTGAGCTTGGACATCCGGAATGGGTGAGTCATTGTTCGGTAGCCTCGATGCGAGTTGGGCGATGGCGGAAAAAAAGCGCATCCAAGCAGCCTTGCGGGCGGCTGTTCGGACATTTATCTGGGGTTCCCTACCGTGAACGGCAGCTGCCGCAACGGTTAACACTAGATTAACACGCTACGCTTTCAATGTGACGGTTGTGCGACAAACGGCACCGGATCGCAACGCAATCGTGACGGAATCTTCATTCCGCTTTACGGGCAGCTTACCCGGCCGGGGGAAATTCACCGGCGTCAAGGACCTGTCCACGCCATGCATGGCCAGCGCTGGACAGCAGGGTCACGGCTGCCGCAGCGGCCGCCTCCGGACCACGGGCGGCCGGATCCTGGTCGATCGAATAGGCGCGCGCGCGCAGCGCGGTACGCAGAGGGCCGGGATACAGCCCGCTGACCCGCACCGGACCCCGCGCCAGTTCGTCATGCAGGCTGCCGATCAGCCCGTGCAGGCCATGCTGGGCAACGCCGTAGCCGCCCCAGTAAGCCTGCCCTACCCGCTCCGGCGCATCCACGGTGAACACCAGGGCAGAATCTTCACGCTGCCGCAGCAGCGGCAGGCAGGCCTGCGCCAGCCAGGCGGGCGCGGTCAGGGTCACATGCACGGCACGGGCGAAACTGGCCGGGTCGGCCAGCTCGAACGGGGTCAGCCCCGGGAAGTGGGCCGCGCAGACCAGCAGGCCATCCAGGCGCCCCAGCTCGCGCTGCAGCGCCTGCGCCAGCTCGGCATAGTCATCGGGACCGGCGCCTTCCAGATCCAGCGGGTACAGCAAGGGTTCCGGACCGACCGCCTGCACCTGGGCATAGACCCGGTCAAGCCGACGCGGTTTGCGACCCAGCAGGACCACGGTCGCGCCGGCCTCTGCAGCGGCGACAGCGGCAGCGCTGCCCAGTCCGCCGCCGGCACCGGCCACCAGCACCACGCGCCCCTGCAACGGATGGCCATCAAGCGCCCCGTCAGACGGTGACGTCGATGGCCTGGCACTCATCCCTGTGCAGCCTCTTCAACGATGCGCTTGAGTTCGCCGGCTTCAAACAATTCCATGACGATGTCACAGCCGCCGATCAACTCACCGTTGATGAACAGCTGCGGGAAGGTAGGCAGATTGGAGAAACGCGGCAGGTTGGCGCGGATCTCCGGCTCTTCCAGCACGTTGACCGTGCGCAGGGAGACAGCGCCTGCGGCCATCAAGGCCTGTACGGCGCGGCTGGAGTAGCCACACATCGGGTACTGCGGGGTGCCCTTCATGAACAGCACGAGCGGGTAACGATCCACCTCGGCCTGGATTTGCTGCATTACCGCCACACCTCACTCCTTGCTTCGCCGGACAATCCGACCGCAGTGGTCGGCTAGACTGCCCACGGTAGTCCCCATTGTAAGCCGATGGTACCGGCTGCCGCCGCCCCCTGGCCACGAACCTGTCCATGCCCGTCGAACTGCCCACCCTGCCCTACCTGCCTTCGTCCCTGCAACCGCACCTGTCGGCACAGACGGTTGAACTGCATCACGGCCGCCACCATCGCGCCTACATCGATGCGGTCAATGCCGCCATTGTCGGCACCGAATGGGAAGACGCCGCGCTGGATGAAATCGTCCGCCACGCCCAGGGCACGCTGTTCGATGCCGCCGCCCAGGCCTGGAACCACGGCTTCTACTGGCAATGCCTGCGACCACGCGGTGGTGGCGAACCGCAGGGGCGCCTGGGCGAGCTGGTCAAGCGACAGTTCGGCGACGGCCAGCGCCTGCGCGAGGAGTTCAACCGCACCGCGCTGGGCCTGTTCGGGTCCGGCTGGGTGTGGCTGGTGCAGCACCCGGGCGGCCAGCTCGGGCTGCAGGCCACACGCAATGCGGGTACGCCGCTGACCGGCAGCAGCGTCCCGCTGCTGTGCTGCGACGTGTGGGAACACGCCTACTACAGCGATTACCAGAATGATCGTGGGCGCTATCTGGACGCCTTCTGGCAGCTGGTGAACTGGGAATTCGCGGAAAGCCAGCTGCGCTGAGATCGGCGCAGCTCCGCCGGGTATGGCCCGGCGCTACCTCGGGATGCTCCGCCGCCGGGTATGGCCCGGCGCTACCGGAATCACGCGCCGTTCTGGTAGATGCCCACCTTGGTGGGCATGCCGGCCAGCGGCCGGCATTACCGGGATCTACGGCACGCCCTGGCTCAGCCGTTGCGCAACGCGTGCACGGCCGGGGCCACCTGCGCCGGTCGGTCCAGCTCCAGGCCCACCTGCTCCAGCGCGTCGGCCAGCGCGGCTGCGTCGTCATCGCGCAGGGTGGCGTGGCCAACCTTGCGACCGACGCGTGATTCCTTGCCGTAGTCATGCCAATGGCCGCTGGCCTGCTGCAGCACGGGCGCCGGATCGGGCATCGCCCCCAGCCAGTTGAGCATGCAGGCATGGCCCAGCATGCGGGTACTGCCCAACGGCAGGCCCAGCACCGCACGCAGGTGATTCTCGAACTGCGAGGTCTCGCTGCCTTCGATGGTCCAATGGCCGGAGTTGTGCACGCGCGGCGCCATTTCATTGGCCAGCAGCTCGCCATCGCGACAGAACAGCTCCAGTGCGAACACACCCACGTAGTGCAGATGCTCGGCGACACGACGGGCGTAGCCGACGGCGGCTTCGTGCTCGGCGGCCGACAGCACGGCCGGGGCAACGCTGGCCGACAGCACGCCATCCACATGCCAGTTGCCGGTGACCGGCCAGGCCTGGAAGCTGCCATCGCGGCCGCGCACGGCAACCACGCTGACTTCACGCTGGAAGGCGACGAAGCCTTCAAGGATCAGGCCGGTGCGCTCTACCTGCGCCCCCAGTGCCTGCCATGCCGCGTCGATATCGGCTTCGCTGCGCAGGCGGAACTGGCCCTTGCCGTCGTAGCCCAGGCGGCGGGTCTTGAGGATGCACGGCAGGCCGAACTCGGCCGCCTTCGCGGCCAGCTCCTCGCGACTGCGGATATCGGCGAACGCCGGCAGCGGAATGTCCAGCTGCTGGAACAGGGTCTTTTCGCTCAACCGGTCCTGCGCCACGGCCAGCGCCGACGGCGGCGGGAACACGGGCACGTGTTCGGCCAGCCACAGCGCGCTGTCGGCCGGCACGTTCTCGAAATCAAAGGTGATCACGTCGACCTTGGCCGCGAACTCCGCCAGCGCCTGGCGGTCATCGAAGGCGCCGACGGTGAGCGGGGCCAGCGGCCCGCTGCAGGCGTCGGCCGCCGGGTCGTACAGTTCGAATCGCAGTCCCAGCGGTGCACCGGCCAGTACCATCATGCGGGCGAGCTGACCGCCGCCCAGGATGCCGACGGTCAGGTTCATTGGCGCGGATCGTCGTGGGCCATCACGTCTTCGGTCTGGCGCGCGCGGAACGCGTCGAGCGCCTGGCCGATGGCCGGCTGGTCGCTGGCCAGCATCGCCGCAGCGAACAGCGCGGCATTGGAGGCGCCCGCATTGCCGATGGCAAAGGTCGCGACCGGGATGCCGGCCGGCATCTGCACGATCGACAGCAGCGAATCCATGCCGTTGAGGGCCTTGGACTGCACCGGCACGCCCAGCACCGGCACGGCGGTCTTGGCCGCGATCATGCCCGGCAGATGCGCTGCACCGCCGGCACCGGCGATGATCGCGCGCAGGCCACGCGGACCGGCCTGCTCGGCGTAATCGAACAACACGTCCGGCGTGCGGTGGGCCGAGACCACCTTCACTTCGAACGGAACACCCAGCGCTTCAAGCTTCTGGGCGGCGTGCTGCATGGTCTCCCAGTCGGAGCGGGAGCCCATGACGATGCCGACGAGCGGCGCGGATTGGTTGGGGGTCATTGGCCGTCACCTGCCTTAAAGACGTATTCTAGCCGTCTTCCACGCAAGACGAAGAACCATGGATCGCAAGCTGCTCGACCTGCTGGTGTCACCGGACACCCGCCAGCCCCTGTCCCTGCTGGATGGCAAGGGCCTGGAAGCCCTCAACAAGGCCATTTCCGCCGGTACGGTGACCAGGGCCGATGGCAATCCGCTGGCGCAGCCGCTGCGCCAGGCGCTGGTCACCCGTGACCGCAAGCAGATCTTCCGTGTTGACGATGGCATCCCGGTGCTGCTGGCCGAAGAAGCCATTCCCACCGCGCAGATCGCCGACTTCCCGGGCGCATGAACATGCTGCCGACGCCGGATGCGACCGTGGTCGCTGCCGATGTTGCCCGCGCGTTGGCCGAGGACCTCGGCAGCGGCGATGTCACCGCCGCGCTGCTGCCCGATCAGGCCGACAGCGCCTACCTGCTGTGCAAGCAGGATGCGGTGATCGCCGGTCGCCCATGGTTTGATGCCACCCACCGCGCGCTCGACCCGGACGTGCGGATCGAGTGGAATGTGGCCGACGGCGATGCGGTTGCCGCCGGCACGGTACTGGCGTTGCTGCACGGGCGCAGCCGCAGCCTGGTCAGCGCCGAGCGCACCTCGCTCAATTTCCTGCAGACCCTGTCCGGCACGGCCACGACCACGGCGCGCTATGTCGCGGCCGTGGAAGGTACGGGCACGCGCATCCTCGATACCCGCAAGACCCTGCCCGGGCTGCGCCTGGCGCAGAAGTACGCCGTACGCTGCGGTGGTGGCGACAACCACCGCTTCGGCCTGTACGACACGGTGATGCTGAAGGAAAACCACATCCGCGCCGCCGGCTCGCTGGCTGCGGCCGTGGCGGCGGCACGCCAGCAGTGGCCGCGACTGCCGCTGGTGGTTGAAGTGGAAGACCTGGTCCAGCTGCAGCAGGCGCTTGATGCCGGTTGCGAGCGCATCCTGCTGGATGATTTCAGCCCGGAACTGCGCCGTGAAGCGGTACGCATCACCGATGGCCGCATTCCGCTGGAAGTATCCGGCAGCGTCGGCCTGGGCGGCTTGCGCACGATTGCCGAAGACGGCGTGGACTGCATTTCCATCGGCGGGCTGACCAAGCATGTGCAGGCCATCGATCTGTCGCTGAAGCTGGGCCCGCCACCGGGCTGAGGCCGGGTTCGCGCGCGGATTGCTCTGTTGCCGGCCAGCGGCCGGCACTACCCGCACGGGGCTGACCCTGTTCTCACACCCGGCGTTCACGACGGCACTGCGACGCTGCGACCATCCCCCACAGGAGCCGCGCATGCGCCGGATGCTCTTGCCTGCCTGCCTGCTGCTGGCCGCTGCGCCCTTGTCCGCAGCCGCCGCTGAAGCCTGCGATGTACCGCCCCGCTTTGGACTGAGCCCGCTGGCAGTGGCGGTGCGCAATACCGCCTGCAACGAGCACCGCCTGTGGTTCCGCCCCTTCATCGACCGTGACGGCCGTGCCGCCAGCCTCAGCGTCACCGAGGCCGAGGCCGACCATCTGGCAGACAACGGGCTGATCGCCTGGCAGCGGGTGACCAGCTACTGGCGCGAGAGCGGCACGCTCAATGCGCTGGGCAGCCTGCCCGGCGCCAGCAGTTGCCTGGCCCCGCTGGGCACGCGTTACACCGACAGCGACTGCCGCGCTTTCCTGATCGACAATCCGTGGTCGGCCGCCTTCATTTCGTGGGTGATGGTGCGCGCCGGGGTGCCCGGGTTCAACACCTCTCCGCGCCATATCGACTACATCCGCGCGGCCTACCAGGCTGGGCCAGCGGGCGTGCCCTACCGCCTCGTGGACCCGGCCACGGCCAGGCCCGCCCCCGGTGACCTGCTGTGCTTCCTGCGCGACCGCAGCAGCACGCTCAGCTACAGCGGGCTGGTGCAGGCCCTTGGCAACGGATCGGTGGGCCATTGGAAATCGCATTGCGAAGTGGTGGTGGCGGCCAATCTGGGCGGCGACCAGACGCTGTACCTGGTGGGCGGCAATGTCATGAACACGGTCGCCATGCGCCTGCTGCCACTGGATCGCACCGGCAAGATCCAGCTGCCGCCCCCGCGGGAGCGCGACAACACCGGCATCGACCCGACCTGCACGCCGGGCCGCGAGGACGAATGCAGTTTCAACCGGCAGGACTGGGCCGCGCTGCTGCAGTTGAATGCGACCGCGCCGGCGCTGGTGTCGCCTGCTGCGATGGCGCCGGTCGCAGAACCTGGCACCGCGCATTGAACAAGCGCTTGATCCGGCAGCCAATCGTCGCCATCTTTGCCGGATCGACCGCTGACGCCTGAAGCCATGCCTACCCTGTTGTTCCTGCTGATTGCCGGCGGCATCGTCTACTTCTTCTGGAACGCGGCGCGTTCGGCCGCCGAGCGTGCGATTGAACTGGGCCGCAACGCCTGCCGCGCTGCCGACGTGCAGTGGCTGGACCAGGCCGTGCATGCCACCGGCCTGCGCCTGTCGCGCGGCGAAGACGGTCGGCTCGGCTTCGAGCGCACCTTCAAGTTCGAGTATTCCTACGACGGCATCGATCGCCATGTCGGCCGCATGGTGCTGCGCGGCGACCAGCTGATTTCATTCACCGGCCCGGGCGCTTCGCGGATCAGCCAGATCCGTGCGGATGTCGATGAGGCCGAGGACGTATAGCACCTCGACCTGGTAGATCCACGCCATGCGTGGACGAGGCCTGGTCCGGGTAGCGCCGGGCCATGCCCGGCGAGCGGCGGCGGTGTGCCGACCGGGGTCGGCACGTACCGTTACTTGACCACGCGCAGGGTCGGCCGACCCTTCGGCGGGGGGCCAGCCGGCGGCGTATCGTCCGGCGGGGTCTGTTCATCGTCGTGCAGCAGCTCGTCGCCGGCCGCTGCCGGCTCGCCGCCCGGAATGTCATCCGGCAGGGCCATGCCCTGCCCTGTCTCGCGGGCATACACTGCAAGCACCGCACTGATCGGCACCTGCACCGGATAGCTGCTGCCGGAGAAACGCGCCGAGAAACTCACCGACTCATTGTCGATGACCAGGCGGACCACGGCGCGCTCGGCGATGTTGAGCACCACCCGGCCATCCTTGATGGCCGAGGGCGGAACCTGCACGCCGGGAACGCCCGCGTCGACCAGGATGTGCGGCGTCAGCTGGTTGTCGTTGATCCATTCCACCAGTGCACGCAGCAGGTACGGGCGGTGGCTGGTCATGTGGAAGAAGTCTTCGGTCATGCGTGAAGTGTACGCGCCCGGCGCCCCCGTCGGGGCAGATCGTCTGCACGCCGGTGGGCGTGCAGACGGTAAAACAGCAGCCCGCCAGGTACGCCGGCGTCAGCCCGGCAGGTCGCGCAGCTTCTTTTCCTGATCGGTAAGACTGCGCACGAAGCCCGGATGGCGGAAGATGCGGTTGCCGTAATCCTCGATCGCCTTGCTGTCCTTGGGCAGCGGCACATCCAGGCTCTGCAGGCGCCAGATGATCGGGGCCATCGCACAGTCCGCCAGGCTCATTTCCGGGTTGAGGAAGAACTTGCTGGCCTTGAACAGCGGCAGCGAAGCGGTGAGCAGTTCCTTCAAACGCTTGCGCCCTGCTTCGGCCTGGGTCTTGTTGCCCAGCTGGATGGCCTGCACCTGCGGCACCCAATCGTGCTCGATGCGCAGCATGGCCAGGCGGATGCGCGCCCGCGACAGCGGGTCGACCGGCATCAGCGGCGGATGCGGGTAGCGCTCATCCAGGTACTCGCTGACCACCGAGGCGGCGTACAACACCAGTTCGCGCTCGACCAGGGTCGGCACCGAGTGGTACGGATTGAGATCGATCAGATCTTCGGGCGGGTTCTGTGGATCGACCGGCACGAAGTCGAAACTCACGCCTTTGGCCGCCAGCACCAGCCGCACGCGGTGGCACAGTACATCGTCGTTCGAGGAAAACAGCGTCAGTGTATTGCGCATGCGTACGCTCGCCGCCATCAAAGGCTCTCCTGCGACAGGAGACCGCCTGCCGCACCGGCGCCACCAGCACCGTGCCGGCGGTCGACTCCTCCCCGAGTGTGCAACCGACCATCACAAAAGCCAATAGGCCAGGTGCAATGGGCGACACTGGATCAGTGCACGTCCTTCCAGTATTCCTTCTTCAGCAGGTACACCAGGAAGGTCAGCAGGGCCAGGAACAGGATCACCCACACGCCCAGCTGCTGCCGCTTCAATGCGGCCGGTTCACCGGCATATTCGAGGAAGTTGGTGATGTCCCGCACCGCCTGGTCGTACTGCCCGGCATCGACCGAGCCGGGACTGTCGATGCGCAGACCGGTCACCGGCGGGTCCATGCCCGGCGCCTCGGCCTTGCCGTGCACCGCGTGCTGCAGGCCCTGCATCTCCCACAGAGGATTGGGCATGGACGCATTGGCGAACAACGCGTTGTTCCAGCCCAGCGGGCGGCTGCTGTCCAGGTAGAACGACTTGAGATAGGTGTAGATCCAGTCGCTGCCGCGCACGCGCGAAATCAGGCTCAGGTCCGGCGGCATCTTGCCGAACCATTTTTCCGCCTGCTCCTTGGGCATCGCCACCGGCACCGGGTCGCCGATCGCCGAGCCGGTGAAGTTGAGGTTGTTCATCACCTCCTCCTCGCTCAGCCCAAGATCGTCGCCCATGCGCGAGTACCGCAGGTACTTCAGGGCATGGCAGCCACTGCAGTAGTTCATGTACAGCTGCGCGCCGCGCTGCAGCGATGCGCGGTCACCGAGGTCGTTGCCGGCCTGCAGCAGCTTGGTACCGCCCTCGGCCGCCATCGCCAGGGTACTGCCCAGCATCAGGGCGGCCGCCAGGGCCAGCCGGACCATCCAGCGCTCAGTCATGCGTGGTCACCCTTTCCGGTACCGGCTTGGTCTTGTCCAGCCTTGTCCATATCGGCATGGTGATGAAGAAGGCGAAGTACAGGAAGGTCAGCACCCGCCCGACGTAGGTCTCATGCGCATCGGTACCGGGGCCGGAACCGATCACCATCAGCCATGCGAAGCACACCACGAACATGCCCAGCAGGCCGCGCGACAGCCAGCCGCGGTAGCGGTAGGACTTCACCTTCGCCCGATCCAGCCACGGCACCAGGAACAGGATGGCGATGGCCGAGAACATCACGATGACGCCACCCAGCTTGTTGGGCACCACCCGCAGCATCGCGTAGTACGGCGTGTAGTACCACACCGGCTTGATGTGTTCGGGGGTGACCAGGCGGTTGGCTTCGGTGAAGTTGTCGTGCTCCAGGAACAGGCCGCCGAAGGCCGGTGCGAAGAAGATGATGAAGGCCGCGATGATCAGCAGGAAGCCTGCACCGACTCCATCCTTGAGCGTGTAGTACGGATGGAACGGAATGCCGTCGGTCGGCGCGTTCGGCGACCAGCGGTTGCCCTTGGGCCCCTTCTTGATCTCCACCCCGTCCGGGTTGTTGGAGCCCACTTCGTGCAGTGCTCCCAGGTGCAGCACCACCAGCAGCAGCAGCACCAGCGGCAGCGCGATCACATGCAGGGCGAAGAAGCGGTTCAGCGTGGCATCGCTGGGCAGGTAATCGCCCATGATCCATTCGGTCAATCCATTGCCGATCACCGGAATGGCACCAAACAGCGAGATGATGACCTTGGCACCCCAGAACGACATCTGGCCCCACGGCAGCACGTAGCCCATGAAGGCTTCGGCCATCAGCACCAGGTAGATCAGCATGCCCAGGATCCACACAAGCTCGCGCGGCTTCTGGTAACTGCCATACAGCAGCCCGCGGAACATGTGCAGGTAGACCACGATGAAGAACAGCGAGGCGCCGGTGGAGTGCATGTAGCGGATCAGCCAGCCCCACTCCACGTCACGCATGATGTATTCGATGGAGGCGAATGCTTCGGCGGCATTCGTCTTGTAATGCATTGTGAGGAAGATGCCGGTGACGATCTGGTTGACCAGCACCAGCAGCGCCAGCGAACCGAAGTAGTACCAGATGTTGAAATTCTTCGGCGCGTAGTACTCGCTGACGTGCTTGCGGTAGATCGGCATCAGGCCCGGCGCGCGGGCGTTGACCCAATCGGCGACGCCGCTGGCGGTACGGCTGAGGATGTTGGACATCAGGCAGCCCCCTGCGGATCGACACCGATGATGATGGTGTTGTCGTCCTGGTAATGGTGCGCGGGCACCTTCAGGTTGATGGGTGCGGGCACGTCCTTGAAGACGCGGCCGGACATGTCGAAGCGCGACTTGTGGCAGGGGCAGAAGTACCCGCCCTTCCACTGCGGATCGTAGGGCTCTGGACGGATCTCACCGACCATTTCCGGCGAGCAGCCCAGGTGCGTGCAAAGGCCGACCAGCACCGAGATCTCGGGCTTGATCGAGCGCAGCTCCGGGTTCTGTTTGAGCACGTACTCCGGCTGCTGGTCCTTCTCGCCGGACTCGGGGTCCTTGAGGCGGCCATCCAGTCCGTGCAGCGCATCAAGGATCGCCTTGGACCGTTTGACGATCCAGATCGGCTGACCACGCCATTCCACGATCAGGCGTTGGCCTTCCTGCAGGGCGCTGATGTCGGCGACCACAGGTGCGCCGGCAAGTTTTGCCCGAGCACTGGGGTTCCAGGATTTGATGAAAGGGACTGCGGTGAATCCGACGCCGACGGCGCCCACCACGGCTGTGGTGGCAGAAAGAAAACGCCGACGTCCGGTGTTGACTGGATCGTGTACCCCATCGTTTGCCATCCGGCACTCCGATATTGATTAGGTAGCTTTAAGGCTGCCAACGGTTCCGGTGGGGGCCAGAGCCGCATTGAATCATGGCCGAGTGTAGCGGAACCGTCGCGCGCCACACAACGCATTGCAACAACATTGATTGCGGGGTTGCCGGCCAGCGGCCGGCACTACCTTTAAAATGAGTGCCGACCAACGGTCGGCACCCACCAGTTAGCGGCACCTACTGATGGCTCAGGGCCGTGCGGTAACGCTCGGCCAACTGGCCGACCCGGCGCACGTAATACTGGGTCTCACTATAAGGCGGCACGCCGCCGTGGCGATCAACCGCGCCTTCGCCGGCGTTGTATCCAGCTGCTGCCAGGGTCAGGTCACCCTTGAAGCGCTTCAACAACCACGCCAGGTACTGCACGCCACCGCGGATGTTCTGCCCGGCATCGTAGGAATCGCTGACTCCGAAGCGTGCCGCGGTCGGCGGCATCAACTGCATCAGGCCCTGCGCGCCGGCGCGGCTGAGCGCGGTCGGGTTGTAGGCCGACTCGGCGTGGATGATGGCGCGCACGATCGCCTCGTCCACGCCGAACTCGCGCGCGGCGGAGGTGATCTCGCTCTGGAATGAGGTGGTATTCAGGCGCACGCTGCCGAAATCGACGCGGGGGTTCACCCCGCAGGCGTAGCAGCGCTCCATGAAGCTGTAGCGGATGGTGCGCACCGGGCCGAGGTTGGCGACCTGGGTCGGGCGGGCACTGGTGTAGTGGCGCACCCCGTCCTGCATGTAGGAATAGACCTGGCCGCTGACCATCCGCCCCGCGCGCGGACTGGCGGGTGCGGGGGCTGCGGCAGGCATCGGCGCTGGCGCAGGCGCCACCGCCGCGTTGGCGGTGCTGGCTGCAACGGCTACCGGATTGCGCTCGATACTGGCGACGACGGCCGGAGGCGTGGCCGCCACAGGCGCTGGCACTGCAACCGGCGCTCGCACAGCCTTGCCGGCGCTGCGGGTGTAGCTGATGGTGCTGCACTGGGCGCCGGCCACGCGCTTGCTGACATAGCTGGTGACCCCGTCGCCGCCGACGCACTTGTACAGCGTGCCGGCGCTGGCCGGCGCAGCGGTCAGCGCAGCGATGATGATCGCCGTTGTCCCCAGTCTCCCCTTCATGGCCGCGAGTGTCCCAGCTTCGCCACAGCTTGCCAAGCTGCGCCGCTCAGTCCGTGACCGCCGGCACAGCCAGCAGCTGGCCCAGCCCGCTCAACCGGTGCGCCAGCTCTTCACGCAGCTCCACTGGCGTGGTCCACAGCGCCACCGGCAGGCGGTCCAGGCTGAGGATCTGCGCAAGCATCATGCCGCGGCTCTCCGCGCCCATCCGCAGCAGGCAATGGTCGGCGCCATCAGCCTCCAGCACGCCGCACCAGGGCGGTATCCGGCCGGCCAGCTCGGCCTGCGACCCGGCCAGGCGCAGCACGGCCTGCAGGGCGAACGGGGCCTGGCTGACCGCTTGCCGCACCATCACGTCCGGTGGCGCCGGGGTACGCCGGTGCAGCCCCGGCCCCGGCTGCGGCTCGACCACCCCCATGCGGTCAACCCGAAGGGTGCGCCAGTCCTGCCGCACCCGGTCCCAGGCCAGCAGATACCAGCGGCTGCCGTAGTTGACCAGGTGCTGGGCCTCGACGTCTCGCTGGGTCAGCACGTCCTGCGCGCTGCGGTACTCGAAGGCCAGCCGCGCCGCCTGCCGGCAGTACTGGGCCAGGCGACCGAGCAGGCGGGCATCGGTGGAGGGCATGTTGGACAGCGTGGCCGTGGCGGCATGGACCTCGCCGGCCTGCTGGCGGCGGCGGGCCGGCACCAGCGGGTCCAGCTTGGACAGCAATCCACGGGCGGTGTCATCGATGCCGGACACGGTGGCCGAGGCAGCACGCAGCGCGATCGCCAGGGTGGTCGCCTCTTCCTCGTCCAGCAGCATCGGCAACACCGGCGCGCCTGCGCCCAACCGGTAGCCGCCGCCCACCCCCGACGACGCCTGCACCGGGTAGCCCAGTTCGCGCAGACGCTCGACATCGCGGCGGATGCTGCGCCGGTCCACGCCCATGCGCTCGGCCAGTTCGGCACCGGACCAGTGACGCCGGGCCTGCAGCAGGGAGATCAGGCGAAGCAGGCGGTGGGCGGTATGGCGCATGTGCAATCGAGGACAGAAGTCGTCCGCAATAGTGCCTCAGGATGAGCGCCACTTCATCACTACCCGCACGGAGCACCGCCATGACATCCCGCCAGATCACCCTGTACCACGCCGCCCGTTCGCGCTCGAGCGGCGCGGTGGCCCTGCTCGAGGCGCTGGGTGCGGACTACCGCATGCAGGTGCTGGACCTGAAGGCCGGCGCCAACCTTGCCCCGGCCTACCTGGCCATCAACCCGATGGGCAAGGTGCCGGCGATCGTGCACAACGGCGCGCTGGTAACCGAACAGGTGGCGATCTACCTGTACCTGGCCGACCTGTACCCCGAAGCCGGGCTGGCCCCGCCGATCGGCGATGCACTGCGCGGTCCCTACCTGCGCTGGATGGCCTTCTATGGCGCCTGCTTCGAGCCGGCGATGATCGACCGTGCGATGCGCCGTGAGCCGCCACCGCACGCGATGTCGCCCTACAACGACGCCGATACCGTGCTGCAGGTGATCGAGGCACAGCTCGCTGAAGGCCCCTATCTGCTGGGCGAGGTGATGAGCGCCGCCGACGTGCTGTGGGGCAATGCGCTGGCCTGGACCACCGCATTTGGCCTGGTGCAGCCTGCGCCGGCAACGGCTGACTACATCGCACGGATGAGCGCGATGACCGCCTTCGACCGTTCGCGGCAGATCGATGCGGAGCTGGTGGCGGCGTAAGGGCACCCGCCGGACACGGCCCGGCGCTACCGGACGGGGTGGGATGCAGGTAGCGCGGGGCCGTTGGCGTTGCGCCGGGCGGGCATTCCGGGATGCGGGTAGAATTGCCGGCTTTCCCGCCACCCGAATGGATTAAGCGCCATGTCCGGGACGCCAGACGTCTTTCCGCCCGCCGCACAGGGCGGCACCCCGCTCGTCGCCCTGCCCTCTGGTCCGCGCAAACCCGACCAGGTGAAGGGCAAGCTGTACATCAAGACCCACGGTTGCCAGATGAACGAGTACGACTCGGCCAAGATGGCCGACGTGCTCGCCGCCAGCGATGGCCTGGAATTGACCGATCGCCCGGAAGACGCCGATGTCATCCTGGTCAACACCTGCTCGATCCGCGAAAAGGCGCAGGAGAAGGTGTTCAGTCAGCTCGGCACCTGGAAGAGCCTGAAGAACCAGGGGCGCGAGGTCATCATCGGTGTGGGCGGCTGCGTGGCTTCGCAGGAGGGCGAGGCGATCATCAAGCGTGCGCCGTTCGTGGACCTGGTGTTCGGCCCGCAGACCCTGCATCGCCTGCCGGAGCTGATCCGCGCCCGCCGCGAACAGCAGCGCCCGCAGGTGGACATCAGTTTCCCGGAAATCGAAAAGTTCGACCGCATGCCGGAGCCGCGCGCAGAAGGCGCGTCGGCGTTCGTCTCGATCATGGAAGGCTGTTCCAAGTACTGCTCGTTCTGCGTGGTGCCTTACACGCGCGGCACCGAAGTCAGCCGCCCGTTCGAGGATGTGGTGGTGGAAGTGGCGCAGCTGGCGGCGCAGGGCGTCCGCGAGATCAACCTGCTCGGGCAGAACGTCAATGCCTATCGCGGCCCTTATGGCGACGGCGAGTTCGCCGACCTGGGCCTGCTGATCCGCACCATCGCCGAGATCGATGGCGTCGGCCGCATCCGCTTCACCACCTCGCATCCGCTGGAGTTCAGCGATTCGCTGATCGATGCGTTCCGCGACGTGCCGCAGCTGGCCAACTTCCTGCACCTGCCGGTACAGGCCGGCAGCGACCGCGTGCTGTCGGCGATGAAGCGCGGCTACACCGCGCTGGAATTCAAGTCGAAGATCCGCAAGCTGCGTGCCGTGCGCCCGGACATCTCGATCAGCTCGGACTTCATCGTCGGCTTCCCCGGCGAGACCGACGCCGATTTCGAGAAGACCATGAAACTGATCGAGGATATCGGCTTCGACCACAGCTTCTCCTTCATCTATTCGCGTCGCCCGGGCACGCCTGCCGCCGACCTGGAAGACACGATCAGCGATGCGGAGAAGCACGCGCGCCTGTCGCGCCTGCAGGAACGCATCAACGCACATGCCGCCAGCATTTCCGAAAAGATGGTCGGCAGCGTGCAGACCGTGCTGGTGGAAGGCCCCTCGCGCAAGAACCCCAACGAGATGACCGGCAAGACCGAGAACATGCGTTCGGTGAACTTCCCGGCGCCGGCGCGGCTGATCGGCCAGTTCGTGGACGTGGTGATCACCGAAGCGCTGACCAACTCGCTGCGCGCACGCGTGGTGGCGGCGGAATAAGGTGTGCCGACCAACGGTCGGCACCCACCGGCCGGCACCCACCGGGCGGCACCCACCGATCGGCACCCACCTGTCGGCAGGCCTCAATCCAGGCGCTTGCGGAAACGCAGGATGGCCAGGGTCATCATCACCACGATGAAGGCCAGCAGGGCCAGCGCATCCGGCCACAGCTCCCACAGCGAGGCGCCACGCAGCATGATGCCGCGCACCAGGCGCAGGAAGTGGGTCAGCGGCAGCACCTCGGCCAGCCACTGCACCGGCCGCGGCATGCCGGCGAATGGAAACATGAAGCCCGACAGCAGGATCGACGGCAGGAACAGGAACAAGGTCATCTGCATGGCCTGGAACTGCGAGCGCGCGCGTGTGGAAATCAACAGGCCCAGCGCCAGGTTGGCCAGCACCAGCAGCACCGCAGCCAGATAGACGTCCTGCAGGCTGCCGCGGATCGGCACCTGGAACAACCATGTGCCCAGCACCAGCACCAGCGTGGTCTGCAGCAGGCCGATGGCGGCATACGGCAGCACCTTGCCGACCATCAGCTCGCTGCGTGACACCGGCGTGGCGATCAGCAGTTCCATGTTGCCGCGCTCGCGTTCGCGCACCACCGCCACCGCGGTGAACATCACCAGGGTCATGGTCAGGATCACGCCGATCAGGCCCGGCACGATGTTTACGGCAGAGCGCCGCTGCGGGTTGTAGAAACTGATCACGCTGACCTGACCGCTGGCGATGCTGCCTTCGCGCAGCGGCCGCGTATTGAGCGTGGCACGTGTATCCAGCGGCACCTGCGCCAGCTGGATCGCTGCGCTCTGCACTACCGTGTCGCTGCCGTCGACCAGCACCTGCACCGCTTCGCGTCCATCGAAGCGGCGGCGCTCGAAGTCGGACGGCACCACGATACCGAGGCTGATCTCGCCACGGCGCAGCGCCTGCATCAGCTGGTCTGGCGTGTAGGCTTCGCTGCGCGGCGTGATCACGCCAGTGGCGACCATGTCCTGCACCAGCGCGCGCGACGCGGCACTGTTGGCCTGGTCGGCGATGCCGCCCTGCAGGTGGCGAAGATTGAGGTTGATCGCATAGCCGAACAGCAGCAGCTGCATCACCGGAATGCCAACGATCATTGCCAGGGTGATGCGGTCGCGACGCAGCTGCCGCAGCTCCTTCAGCATGATTGCCCACAGCCGGCGCAGCTTCATGCGGCCGGCTCCCGGCCCCGGCCACGGGTGGCGGCCACGAATACGTCTTCAAGGTTCGGCGCCACCGTGTCGATGCGGGCCTGCGGGTCGGCACTGGCCAGCGCACGTTGCAGTGCGGGCATGTCGACGGCTCCCTCGCTGCACAGCACGCGCAGCTGGGTACCGATCTGGGCAACGCTCAGTACGCCCGGCAACGCTGCCAGTGCGCGGCTGGCCTGGCGCGGCTGCGCGGCGTTGACCTGCAGCGTGCGACCGTCCAGCTGCGCGCACAGTTCGGCCGGGGTGCCGTCGGCCACCAGGGCGCCGCGATCGAGGATCGCCAGCCGGTGGCAACGCTCGGCTTCATCCATGTAGTGGGTTGAGACCAGCACGGTGGTGCCGGCGTCGGCCAATTCGAACAGCGCCTCCCAGAAATCGCGACGCGACTCGGGGTCGACCGCGCTGGTCGGTTCGTCCAGGAACAGCAGTTCGGGCGAATGCACGACGGCGCCGGCCAGTGCCAGGCGCTGCTTCTGTCCACCGCTGAGCGTGCCGGCCAGTTGCGGCTGCCGGTCCTGCAGCCGGTACTGCTGCAGCAACGCATCGACCCGCTGCCGCGCCTGCGCACGCGGCAGGTCCTGAATGGCGGCGAGGAATTCCAGGTTCTCGCGCACCGACAGGTCTTCGTACAACGAAAAGCGCTGGGTCATGTAGCCGATACGCCGGCGCAATGCCTCGGCCTGCGCCGGCACCGCCAGGCCCAGCACTTCGATACTGCCCGCGCTGGGCTCCAGCAGGCCACACAGCATGCGGATGGTGGTCGACTTGCCGGACCCGTTCGGGCCGAGGAAGCCATACACCTGGCCACGCGGCACGGTCAGGTCGACGTTGTCCACCGCCAGCAGCTCGCCGAAGCGGCGCGTCAGGCCCTGCGCGTGCACGGCGATGTCGGCACCGGTGTTCAGAAAGTCACCCGCACCGGCAACCCGGCCGGGAACGTGTGCATGTCGACGGCGTCGTCCACTTCGATCTCGGCCAGATAGCTCAGGCGTGCCACGTCATCGCCGGTCAAAGCGTAGTACGGGGTGAACGAGGGCTCGCTGCGGATCGAGCGCACATGCCCCTTCATCACGGTGCTGCTCCCTTCCAGCCGCACCTGTGCGGCCTGGCCGACCGCTACCTGCAGGCGCAGTGGCTGCGGTAGGTAGACACGTGCATGCGGGCGTTCGCCGACCAGCATCACCGCCAGCGGTGCACCGATCGGTGCCTGGTCCCCTTGCCGGTACGGCAAGGCATCGACCACGCCATCGCGTGGCGCGCGCAGCTGCAGCTTCTGCAGGTTGACGCCCTGCACCACCTGCTGCGCCTGCGCAGCATCGGCGGCGGCCTGGCCCTGGGTGATGTCCTGTGCACGGCTGCCGTGCACCTGTTCCAGCCATGCCTGCTCGGCGGCCCGCACGCTGGCCTCGGCATTGCCGGCGGCAGCGCGGGCGCGGTCCAGTTCGGCGGCGGCGATCAGGCGCTGGCGTGCCAACGGCTGCACCCGGCGGTAGTAGGCACTGGCCTCGGCAGCCTGCGCGCGCAGCGCGGCCAGCTGTGCCTGCGCCTGCGCGATCTGTTCCTGGCGCGGGCCGATCTTCAGCTCTTCAAGCTGTGCCTGCGCGCGGACGGTGTCGGCCTGGGCGGCAGCGAACTGCGCATCGCCACGTGCCGGGTCGAGCTGCATCAGCATGGCCCCGGCCTTGACCTGATCGCCCTCGCGCACGTTCACCGTGGCAATCACTTCGGCCGCCGGTGCCGGCACCGTGATCCGGTCCCATTCCAGCGTCCCCAGCGCCGCAGGCGGTGCCTGCACGCATCCTGCCAGCAGGCCCATGCCTGCCAGTCCAATTCCACGCATCCGGTTGCCGACGCCCATGCCATCCCCTCCTGCGACGGCGTCACCGTGCCATGCGTCCTGTGCACCCGCAATGATCCCGATCAGCCCTGACGGTTTTTTCACCACGCCGCAGCGAGCCTCTCACCACAAGGCTCTGCGCCACCTATCCACAGGTTCGCTGCACCACCGTCCACATCGCATGTGGAAAACCCGGTGGTGCCTGGCCATATTTTCACCACGGCATCATCTTCCTTGTGGCACAAGCGCTGCGAAGGTCTATCCACAGCTTTCTGCAACGACGGTCCACACCCGGTGTGGAGAACCGTGTGGTGCCACACCGTTCCGATGCCCGTGCTGGCCGGCTGCCCGGCACGCGCGTACCCTTGTCATCCCGAGTCCATCGCGGTGGACGGCGAACCCGCCCCACCCCAAGCAATGAAAAGCATCGAGCATCGAGACTTCACCCTTTCGCCGGAAGACAACCCGCGACTGGCCAACCTGAGCGGCCCCTTCGATGGCCACCTGCGCCAGATCGAACTGAAGCTTGGCGTGGAAATCGCCAACCGCGGCTTCGTGTTCCGCATCAGCGGTCCGCAGGAGGCCAGCGCCGAGGCACAGAAGCTGATCGAGGCGCTGTACGAAGAAGCCGGCGAAACCACCTTCGACAGCCACGCCATCCATCTGCGCCTGAACGCGGCCAACATTGAACAGATCGCCGAGCGCTCGTACGAAGCGCAGGATGTGGCGATCAAGGTCAAGCGCGGGACCGTGCGTGGCCGGGGCGCCAACCAGGGCCGCTACCTGCATCAGATCGTCAGCCATGACATCAACTTCGGCATCGGCCCAGCCGGCACCGGCAAGACGTTCCTGGCCGTGGCCAGTGCAGTGGAAGCGTTGAACGAATCGCGCGTGCAGCGCCTGATCCTGGTGCGCCCGGCGGTCGAAGCCGGTGAGAAGCTTGGCTTCCTGCCCGGCGACCTCAGCCAGAAGGTCGACCCGTACCTGCGGCCGCTGTACGACGCCCTGTATGAAATGCTGGGCGTGGAAAAAGTGGTCAAGCTGCTGGAGAAGAACGTCATCGAGATCGCACCGCTGGCCTACATGCGCGGGCGCACGCTCAACGACGCGTTCGTGATCCTGGACGAGGCACAGAACACCACCATCGAGCAGATGAAGATGTTCCTGACCCGTCTGGGCTTCGGCTCCACCGCCGTGGTCACCGGCGACCTGACCCAGACCGACCTGCCCAAGCATGTAAAGTCCGGCCTGCGCGATGCGATCGATGTACTGCGCGATGTCGAGGGCATCAGTTTCACCTTCTTCGAAGCCCGCGACGTGGTGCGCCATCCGCTGGTGGCGCGCATCGTCAGCGCCTACGACCGCCGCGACCTGCATCAGATCCAACCTGGAGCAACTCCATGACCCGTGGTCCCGTGCGACTGGACGTCGCTGTCAGTTACGCCATGCCCCGCGCAGGACTGCCCTCGGCGGTGAGCTTCCGCAAGTGGGTCGCCGCCGCGCTGAAGGGCCGGATCCGCGAGGCCGACCTGGCCATCCGCGTGGTCGACAGCAAGGAAGGGCAATCGCTGAACCGGCACTACCGCGGCAAGGATTACGCCACCAACGTGCTCAGCTTCCCGGCCGACGTGCCCGAAGGCCTGCCCAAGGGCGTCAAGTTCCCGCTGCTGGGCGACCTGGTGATCTGCGCACCGGTGGTCGCGCGGGAAGCGGAGGAACAAGGCAAGGTACTCAACGCCCACTACGCACACCTGACCGTGCATGGCGTGCTGCACCTGCTGGGCTGGGACCACGAGGACGACAAGGAAGCCGAGGCGATGGAACAGCTGGAGCGCGAGATCCTGGCCGAGCTCGGTATCGACGACCCGTACGCGGGCGAGCGCTGACTGCGGGCCGGGCCCTGTCCCGGCACCGCACTGACGGAACAGGAACACCGCATGGCCCCTTCCGCACTTCTGCTTGCCGCGCTGCTGCAGTCCGCGGCTGGCCTGATGCCCGACCCTGATCGGCCCTCACCGTTTCCCGTCAGCGACAGCGAGGCCGACATCAGCGCCAAGGTCGCCGAGCTGCGCGCTTTTTTCGGCAGCAGCGAACAGGACGCCCGCAGCACTGTCGCCACCGCCCAGCAACGGGCGCTGATCGAGCGCCTGGAAGCCCGGCACGCCGCGCGCCTGGCGGGCACCTGGGTGGACAACGATCCGGGCTGGCACACCGTGGTGCGGCTGACCGGCGATGAACCGGTGGCAGATGAAGTACATAACGGCGCAGATGGCCCGCAGTACGTGCATTACCGCACCGGCGCGGCACTCACCGAAGCCACGATGAAGCAGCGCATGCGCGCCCAGCGCGGCTGGCTGCTCGGCCAGCTGCCGGACACGACAGGCTATGGCCTGGACGTGAAGACCGGCGAGCTGTACGTGCAGCTGGACGACACGGCCCGCAACCGCGCCACAGCCGCCGCGGTGGGTGGACACCTGGAGGCACGGCTCGGTTTCCCGGTCAGGTTCGAGTGGACCTCACCCCAGCGCTGATCACGGCGAAGGGTCGCAGGCCGCAACGGGCGCCGCTACCATGCACAGCCTCCCCGCCGCCGATCGGATGCTCCTGCGATGCCACTGCTGCGTTTCCTGCCCGTGCTGCTGGCTGCCGGACCGGCTGCCTCTGCCGCGCCGCTTGACCTGCCGGCACTGATCGAGTGCCGCCAGGGCGTGGCCGACCACGCTGCGCTGGCACCGCTGCTGGCTGACCCGCTGAAAGCGGTCGCCCATGGGCTGCAGCCGCTGCCGCAGGGCAACCAGTTCATGAGCGAGTACCGGCTGGCCAGCCCGATGACCGTGTTCGGCCAGCAGACCGACCGGGTGGCGGTGGCCGGCGCCAGCATCATGGCCGTGCTGGACCAAGCCGACCCGCGGCCGCTGGCCAAGCGGCTGGCCCTGGAAACCGGTTACGACCAGGACGGCAAGTTCATGGCCGGCCGCGAACTGGTCAGCCGCGATGTGACCGATCCCAGGACCGGGGAGGCCCAGATCGAGTCGATCATCCTCAGCGTATCCACCGTGGCCAGCCACCCCGGCAAGACCCTGGCCGGCTGCACCTACAGCCTGGACCTGCCGGCCGAGGACGGGGACCCGGCCGCCGCTGCCCCGGCTGGCGACGGTCACTGACAGGCCCCCACATCCTGCTAGACTGGCGCCATCGCCCGGCCTGCCGGGTGCCTTTTTTCCAGAGATGTCAGAAGACGACAGTAGTAGCTCCCCAGCGGAGCACAGTGAAAAGAAGCGCGGCTGGCTTGAACGCCTGACGTCCGCTTTCTCCGGCGAACCCCACACCCGCGACGAGCTGGTCGCTGTCCTGCACACCGCGCAGGAAGAGGGTCTGATCGCCGCCGATACCCTGAAGATGATGGAAGGCGCCATTTCGGTGGCCGAGCTGACCGTGGGCGACGTGATGATCTCGCGTTCGCAGATGGTCTCGCTGCCGGTGGAGGCGCCCTTCCTGGACCTGATGAAGCAGGTGGTCGAGTCCGGCCATTCGCGCTTCCCGGTGCACGGCGAGAACAAGGACGACATCCTTGGCGTGCTGCTGGCCAAGGACCTGCTGCGCGGCGTGGTTGCCGACAACGGGCCAGGCAACGTGCGCGAACTGCTGCGCCCTGCCGTGCTTATTCCGGAAGCGAAGAAGCTCAACGTGCTGCTGAAGGAATTCCGCCTGTCGCGCAACCACATGGCGATCGTGGTGGACGAGTACGGCGGTGTCGCCGGCCTGGTCACCATCGAGGACGTGCTGGAACAGATCGTCGGCGACATCGACGACGAGCACGACGAGGCCGAAGACCCCTCGGCGCAGATCGCGATCCAGGCCGATGGCCAGTACGTGGTCGATGCGTTGACCCCGATCGGCGATTTCAACGAGCGTTTCGGCGCCACCTTCTCCGATGAGGACTACGACACCATCGGTGGCCTGGTGACCGAAGCGGTGGGCCATCTGCCGGAAATCGGCGATGAGCTGGCGCTGGACCGTTTCATGTTCCGCGTGGCCCGGGCCGATGCGCGCCGGGTGCAGGCCTTCCATGTAACGGTGCTGGCACCTGACGTGCAGGACGACGCTTGAAACACCGTGGCTTGAACCTGACCCTGTGGCTGGCGCTGTGCATGCTGGCCATGCTGCTGCCGCTGGCCGCGTCCGCGCAGCCGGCGGCAAGCCCGCCCGCTGCGTCTACCGCCAGCATCCAGGACGCTGCCCCGCGCATCGGCGTGGTCACCATGCAGCCGGGCACGGTGTTCTTCGAGCGCTTCGGCCACGACGCCATCGTCGTGCTCGATCCGGTCAGCGGCGAGGCAACCTCGTACAACTTCGGCTACTTCGATCCATCCGAAGACGATTTCATCGGCCGCTTCGTGCGTGGCGACATGATGTATTACCTGGTGGCGCTGCCGCTGCAACAGGATCTGTCCTACTACGACGAGACCGGCCGCGGCGCCAGCGTGCAGTGGCTGGACCTGCGTGCGGACCAGGCACGTTCGCTGACCGCCGACCTGGCAGAACGCGCCAAGCCGGAGAACGCCCGCTACCACTACGACTACTACACCGCCAACTGCGCGACGATGGTGCGTGACACGCTGGACAAGGCGCTGGGCGGCAGCCTGCAGTCGCAGTTGTCCGGGCGCTCGCGCGGCAATACCTACCGTAGCGAATCGGTGCGCCTGGCCTCGCCCGCGCCGTGGATGTGGCTGGGCTTCGACATCGGGCTGGGCCCGTTCGCCGACCAGCCGCTGTCGCGCTGGCAGGAGGCCTTCGTACCGATGCGCCTGGCCGATGCGCTGCGCCAGGCGCGCAACAGCGATGGCCGGCCTCTGGTGCAGACAGAACAGGAACTGCTGCCGCACCGCATCGATCCGGAGCCGAAGGAATTCGCGCGCCGCTGGTGGCCGTGGCTGCTGTGCGGCCTGGTGATCGCCGCCGGCGTGCTGGCGCTGCGCGGCCGTCCGCGCCTGCTGGCCGGACTTGCCCTGCCGCTGTGGCTGCTGTGCACCATCGCCGGCGGCCTGCTGGTGTTCCTGTGGGGCTTCAGCACCCACTACGCCGCCTGGGCCAACCGCAACCTGCTGCTGCTCTCACCGCTGGCCGTGCTGCTGCTGCCGGGCGCCATCGCCCTGCTGCGCCGGCGCGTTCCCGGACGCATGTTCAGGGTCGTGCTGTGGCTGCTGGCGATACAGGCCACCGCCGCGCTGGTACTGCACTGGCTGAGCCTGCAGGCGCAGTACAACGTGCAGTGGATCGTGCTGCTGCTGCCGGTGCACGCGGCATTGGCGTGGGTGCTGGGACGTCGTCCTCACTTGTCGGAAACGCAGCACTGACGCACGATGGCGGGCATGTCATCACCCGCCTCCATCGCCGTGCCCGCCTCGGCCAATCCCGCCTGTGTCATCAACTGCGTCCACTACGATGACGATGGCAAACGCCACGACATCAGCCTGGATGCCATCAGCGATGTCATCGCCAGTGGCAACGGTTTCGTCTGGGTCGGCCTGTTCGACCCGAACGATGACGTGCTGTTGAAGCTGCAGGAAGAATTCTGCCTGCATGATCTGGCCATCGAAGACGCGCGCAATGCGCACCAGCGCCCCAAGGCCGAGGCCTACGGCAACTCGCTGTTCGTGGTGATGACCACCGCGCAGATGGTCGACGAACGCATCCAGTACGGTGAAACCCACGCCTTCCTCGGCCCACGCTTCCTGGTGACCGTGCGCCATGGCGCATCGCTGTCGTATGCACCGGTCCGCGCGCGCGTCGAGCGCGAGCCGCAGCTGCTGAAGATGGGCCCGTCGTATTGCCTGTATGCGGTGACCGATTTCGTGGTCGACAACTACCTGCCGATCACCCACCGCTTCCGCGACACCCTGGACCTGCTGGAGAAGGACATCTTCGCCGACAGTTACAAGCGCAGCACGGTGGTGCGCCTGTATGAGCTGAAGCGCGAACTGAACAAGATGCGGATGGCGGTGGCGCCGCTGCAGGATGTGCTGGCGCAACTGCGCCGCTATCAGGGCGAACTGATTCCGGACGAAGTGAAGCTGTATGTCCGCGATGTGCACGACCACGCAGCGCGCATCAGCGATGTGATCGATACCCTGCGCGAGATGCTGGGCACCGCGCTGAGCGTGAACCTGTCGCTGGTGACGCTGGCGCAGGGTGAAACGGTGAAGCGGCTGGGTGCGTGGGCCGCGCTGCTGGCAGCGCCGACCCTGATCACCAGCTGGTATGGCATGAACTTCAGCCACATGCCCGAGTTGAGTGAGCCGTGGTCGTACCCGCTGATGATTGTTGGTGTAGGCGGGGTGTGCGTGGGCCTTTACCGGTTGTTCAAGCGCGCGAAGTGGCTGTAGCCTTTTCCGGTAGTGCCCGCCCCCGGCCCGCCCCCCCCCAAAAACCGCCCCCCCGCCGCAAAAAAAAAAAACCGGCAAGCCCCCCATAAAGTGTTTATATTAAAAAAAAAAAATAT